>URLG01000027.1 GCA_900548535.1 Candidatus Segatella intestinihominis
TTACACGGGGAGGGTGGAGAGTTTCACAGCGCCAGTGAATGGGAAGTATAAGATGGAATGCTGGGGTGCGCAAGGCTCCAATATGCTTGACAAAATTGGTGGAAAAGGTGGATATTGTTGTGGAACAACAACTTTGTCACAAACTCTTGTATACATTTGTGTTGGTGCACAACGAGGTGGATTTGGAGGCGGAGGGGTCTCAACAGACTCTGAAAGAAGTCATAATTATGGAAACGACGGAGGTGGAGCTACGGATGTGAGGTTGACGTATAATGCAGATTACAAAGATTTCAATTCTTTAAAATCTCGCATCATCGTAGCTGCTGGAGGCGGTGGCGCAAATCATAGAAATACTGTTGGCGAAGTGCCACAATATGGACAAGGAGATGGAGGTTATGGTGGCGGTTTGACAGGAGGTGACGGAATCAGAGAAGATAACACCATAAGTTTTAGCACTGTCCCCTATCTTTTAAAATGTTATGGAGGCACCCAAACTGCTGGCGGAAAAGTTATGCAGAATGTAAAAAGGACAGATGGAACTTTTGACGATAGCAATTATAAGCAAATTTCCGCTCTTAGTGGAGTTTGGGGATATGCAACTTCAGCAACAACTTCTCAGCCAATACAAACTGGTGGCGGCGGTGGATATTATGGCGGCGGAAGTCCTGCTCATGTTGGAGGATCAGGAGGCTCTTCTTTTATTAGTGGATATACAGGCTGCAATGCCATTGCAGAAACCTCTACTGCAAGCAATATCATTCATACTGGTAACCCTAACCATTATTCCGGATGTGTGTTTACTGATGCAACAATGATAGCGGGAAATGCAAGTATGCCATCACCTAATGGTGGAACAGAAACAGGACATTCGGGTAATGGCGCTTGTATAATATCATGGTTTTTAAAATAGTAACGAATATCAGGCTATATTAAAAGGACGTTTGGCTAATAATGCAGGTTCCATCTCCTTTTTGACCAACTTGGGTACCGCCATTTGGAGCAGGCATTTCCTGATTCCCAGCAATAGTATTTCCAGACAATCCCGATTTGATATAAGAGCTACCTCCGCCAGCAGCACCAGCATATACTGAACCGCCCCCACCATACCAACCTGAGCCTCCTTGAGCACCAGGATCTAATTCTGATTCTATAGTACTTCCTCCACAGCCACCAACACCAAAACTTCCATCATATGAAACAGTAGCATTTATGCTTCCTGCAATAGTTTTTCCGCCACTATTGCTGGTTCCTCCCGTGCCATATGAGTCACATGTGGTAGATCCTAATGAGGTTGTTCTCGAGCCAGAACGTCCAGAAGTACCGCCACCAGCTCCTCCTTTTCCTACCCATTCACAGCCTCCACCAGCTCCAGCAACAAGAATTACTTCATTTTTATATGATGAAAAATATTGTAATTCTCCTCTATTTGTTAATGTTATACAGGTTGCCCCTCCACCAGAAGCAGCGTTTTGACTTGAAATTCCTGACATCTTGTTATTATAGTTTATATCAAGATTAGAACTGCCAACACATATATATAGAGAGGCACTATATGTAATAGGATAATCATTTATATAACAGTAACCTCCATTACCTTGACGATCAGTCACTCCCCAGGCATAACTGGTATTACCACTCGCACCCCAGCATTCCATCTTATACTTCCCATTCACTGGCGCGGTAAAACTCTCGACCCTCCCCGTGTAATTAGGATGATCAAATGGAGGATAGTTAAATATATAGACAAAAGGTAAATTTTAATATGTCTATAACTTAAACCGATTTATTAGAGATGTTTGTGTTAAAATTAAACAAAAACTTTGATATTTAAACTATTAGTCGTATCTTTGCAGACAAATAATTTAAATCGTAGATTATGGCAAGACCAATTAAAGAGACGCCAATACTTTATGGCATTGACGCAAAGCTATTCGAGGATAGAATGAAAAATCCTCCAAGGGAAAGTCACGATAAGATGGCAGAAATCAATCGTGATTATAATTATATTAAAAGTTTATTTGCTAATTAAATATGGCAGAAGTTGGAATTCCCTTTAAAATTAGGAAATTAGATGTTAACGATAAAGTTACATCTTTTGATTGTGGAGATAATGACTTGAATGATTTTATTTTGAACGAGTCTTATCTCTACAGAAACGAATTGCTTGCGGTAACTTATGTTATTGAAGATAAGCAAGGAAATGTATTAGCGTATTTTAGTTTAGCAAATGACAAAATATCTATTACAGAATTTGAAGACAAAACAGAATTTAATCGTTTTAAAAAACGCTTTAAGAACTCTAAGAGGTTAAAAAGTTATCCAGCAGTTAAATTGTGTCGTCTAGCCGTTGATGAATCTGTACGCCACCTACATCTTGGTACAAAATTGCTCAACTTTATAAAAGGCTATTTCGCCATTGATAATAAAACGGGATGTAGATTTATTACTGTTGATGCATATATTAACGCAATTCCATTTTATCTTAAAAACAATTTCTTGGAACTTACGATGCACGACAAGGAAGCAAGTCATACAAGGCTTTTATATTATGATTTGAAGATGATGCTTCAAGAATAAGTGCATCACCCCATTTACCGAATATAGCTTAAGGAAGCATTGACAAGATATCCCTTGATTTCCAACAATTATTATTATCAGAAATCAAGGGAAATTCATATTTTGTGATAAATGTTTTGTGGTTGGAAGCCTTTTAAAATGCGGTTTGTGTTATAACACAGGCACCATCTCCTTGATGCCCTGTTTCTGTACCACCATTTGGGGAGGGAAAAGACTGATTGCCAGCAATAGTCTGAGCATTTGATAGCAAGGAAGAATTTACATGACCACTGCCTCCGCCAGCTGTACCGACATATAGTGAAGCACCACCTCCACCACCATACCATCCAGAACCACCTTGAGCTGAGTAATCATGACTAGAAGTCCATCCTACGCCTCCAAGACCAAAACTGCCATTCACGCCTTGATATTCATAGTTTGTTTTTCCACCAGCATTTGCGGTTCCACCTGTACCAATGTAGGTGCCATCTGTAGACATTCCTGCCCCTCCTTTCGTTCCTCCTCCATAACCACCACTTGCTTCTTTTCCTGAAGTAATGTCAACGCCACCGCCACCGCCGGCAACTAAAAGGACATCTGTAGAGTGTGAAGAGAAGTTTTTTAATTCTCCTCCACTATTGATACTTATATGAGTAGCTCCACCACCTGGCGAACCAGCACTTATAGAATATCCTAAATTATTATTATAACTATATGATCCATAAGCGCCACTGCTTCCTACACAGACATAAAAGTTCTCATTTGGTGCGGCATTTAGATATCCTATAGAATATCCTCCTAATCCAGGTTTTAAATATGATACATTTGGATAAATAGATGCGCCACTCGCACCCCAGCATTCCATCTTATACTTCCCATTCACTGGCGCGGTGAAACTCTCCACCCTCCCCGTGTAATTAGAAGATGTAAAAGGGATACAGTTAAAAATATATACAAAAAATGTCCCATATATCTCCTGATATATTTCAAGTAGATTTATGGGACATAGTTATGTTGCCTGCATCACACTCTATGTACTGATGTCGCTTGGCTATGACAGAATTTGATTTATTTCCTCATCATTCAACCCAGTAAACTGCTTTACCTGCTCCAGGCTCATGCCACTAGCAAACAGGGCGCGGGCTGTATTCAGCAGTCGCTCATGCTCCTTCTTCTGACCGATCTCTATTCCTTGCTTGATGCCTTTCTTAATGCCTTTTTCCATTCCTTCTTCTATACCTTCTCGTTTGGCGGTATCGATGGAATTCTTGATATCACGATAGGCTTTCTTGCTGTCTTCATACTCGCGGAGCTCCAATGGCGTGAATTTAGCGATTTCTGATTCCTCAAAGAGACGGTCGAAAACTCTGTCACGCAATTCTTTTGGACGGTTGTCCAGCTTGGAGAGATTCTTCAACACATAGAGCCACTTGTCATAGAGAGTTTCCAGTTCCTCCAAGGACTTGTCGAACTTGGCTATCTCTACATATATAAACTCCAGCTTGTCGTAGAAGACCTTGTGCGTGGCAGTATCACAGAGCTGCACATGATGGCGGATTTGCTCTTTCTCGAAGGCATCATCCTTCATGTCAAAATTGAGCAAAGCCACTGTGTAGACATTGTTCAGATTGAAGTCCCACTCGCTCCCTTTTGGTGCTTGTTCTCGGATGGGAAAAGTGGAATAGAACAGAGAGCGATCCTTGAAATATGTCTGATAGGCATTCTGCATCTCCACGATAAACTTCTCGCCATTCTCTCCCTCGCAATATACGTCGAAGATTGCCTTTCGGTCAGTGTAGACGTCGCCTACATGCTCTGAGTTGAGGTACATGACGTCCTTGACAACTTGTTTGCCATTAAACAAGCTGTTGAGGAAACAAATCAGCAATTCCTTGTTGAGTGCTGTTCCAAAAATGCGCTTGAAACCAAAGTCGGTAAGCAAGCTGATATATCGTTCTTCTGACTGTCTCATAAGCATATATGCATTAATTTGATGGCAAAGTTACGATATTTTTTCAAATTCTGCAAAGAATTCCCTAAGAAAAAGATGTAAAATACTGTTTTTAGACTTTTTTGTCTCATTTTTTCCAAAATGTAACCTTCTGTATGTCAATTACACGGGGAGGGTCGAGAGTTTTACCGCGCCAGTGAATGGAAAGTATAAGATGGAATGCTGGGGAGCACAAGGAGGTGGCAATACTTCTTATCCTGGAGGTAAAGGTTCTTATACTAGAGGAACATTGGGTATTACCACTGGCAATGTGTTCTATGTTGTGGTAGGCCAGAATGGTTCTGCAGAAACCTATATATTCAATAATGGTTTTAAACGTTATTGGTTACCAAATGGAAAAGATTCTGGCTATATTTGGAGTGGTGGAGGTTCCACCGACATACGTTTAAATGATGCAAATAACAACTGGACAGATTTTGTCTCAAGAAAATCAAGAATAATGGTAGCTGCTAGTGGTGGAGGAAGCATTACTTATTATAATCCTCAGGCAGGAGTGCCAGGTGGAAGCTTAGTCGGTTTTCCAGGAACTTCTAAAGGTGAGAATGATGGTGTTGCAGCTACAGCAGGAACACAGACTAAAGGAGGTACTACAGGAACTGGTTCTCACACTATTGGACAGAATGAAATAGGTTTTGGTTATATAGTTAATGATGATGGAGCAACAATGGGCGGTGCTGGTAATGGGTATTATGCTGGTGGTAAAGGAAATCATGGAGGCTGTACTGTTGGAGTTGGTGCAACTGGCTCTTGTTATATTTCGGGTTATACTGGCTGCAATGCCATAACTGAATCTTGTGCAGAGAACGCCATTGCTCATACAGGTAGCCCTAACCATTATTCTGGATATGTGTTTACTAATGCAACAATGATAGCGGGAAATGCAATCATGCCATCACCTTCGGGCGGAAATGAGACTGGGCATGGTGGCGATGGAACCTGCATTATCACACAAACTAGCTTTTAAGAATCCATGTTAAAACAGCTTCTCCATTTCCTTCTCTAACACCATTTGTCATACTTCCCGTACCACTGATGATGGAAGAACTAAGATAGCCCGATCCACCACCTGCAGCAGAACCAATAGTGTAGCCAGAATAGCCTCCGTAAAAACCTCCTCCACCACCAGAACCATGACCAGAATGCTTGCCATCTTGCCCTTTCCCAAAAGCGTATCCATCAGTTTGAGTTCCGCCAAAACCACCATCATTTGCTTGTGAGTCACCATTGCCACCTTGAGCACCACCACCACTTCCACCACTATGTGGTCGGCCATCGCTAAGTTGATAATAATATCCGCCTCCTCCACCACCGCCGGCAACCAAAAAGACTTTGTCTTTATTTGAACTAAGAGAAGATAACACTCCATTTATTGTTGCGATATGAGTAGCGCCACCGCCACCACTCCATTCTGTTGCGCCGTCACCTTTACTTGTGCCTCCGCCATTGAATCCTCCATTTCCTGTTTGGTTATTATTTGTTGTGTCACCACCTTTGCCTCCAACAACAACAAACACTACTTGATTGATTGAGATTAAAAAGTTCCCAACTGCATAGCCACCTTTTCCTCCATATCCATATAAGTTATTGTGAACTGTATACCCGCCTTGTGCACCCCAGCATTCCAAGATGTATTCTCCTGTAACAGGAGCGATAAAAGCGGTCTTGCTTATCTCTATGCTCCCCGTGTAATTAGAAGATGTAAAAGGGATACAGTTAAAAATATATACAAAAAATGTCCCATATATCTCCTGATATATTTCAAGTAGATTTATGGGACATAGTTATGTTGCCTGCATCACACTCTATGTACTGATGTCGCTTGGCTATGACAGAATTTGATTTATTTCCTCATCATTCAACCCAGTAAACTGCTTTACCTGCTCCAGGCTCATGCCACTAGCAAACAGGGCGCGGGCTGTATTCAGCAGTCGCTCATGCTCCTTCTTCTGACCGATCTCTATTCCTTGCTTGATGCCTTTCTTAATGCCTTTTTCCATTCCTTCTTCTATACCTTCTCGTTTGGCGGTATCGATGGAATTCTTGATATCACGATAGGCTTTCTTGCTGTCTTCATACTCGCGGAGCTCCAATGGCGTGAATTTAGCGATTTCTGATTCCTCAAAGAGACGGTCGAAAACTCTGTCACGCAATTCTTTTGGACGGTTGTCCAGCTTGGAGAGATTCTTCAACACATAGAGCCACTTGTCATAGAGAGTTTCCAGTTCCTCCAAGGACTTGTCGAACTTGGCTATCTCTACATATATAAACTCCAGCTTGTCGTAGAAGACCTTGTGCGTGGCAGTATCACAGAGCTGCACATGATGGCGGATTTGCTCTTTCTCGAAGGCATCATCCTTCATGTCAAAATTGAGCAAAGCCACTGTGTAGACATTGTTCAGATTGAAGTCCCACTCGCTCCCTTTTGGTGCTTGTTCTCGGATGGGAAAAGTGGAATAGAACAGAGAGCGATCCTTGAAATATGTCTGATAGGCATTCTGCATCTCCACGATAAACTTCTCGCCATTCTCTCCCTCGCAATATACGTCGAAGATTGCCTTTCGGTCAGTGTAGACGTCGCCTACATGCTCTGAGTTGAGGTACATGACGTCCTTGACAACTTGTTTGCCATTAAACAAGCTGTTGAGGAAACAAATCAGCAATTCCTTGTTGAGTGCTGTTCCAAAAATGCGCTTGAAACCAAAGTCGGTAAGCAAGCTGATATATCGTTCTTCTGACTGTCTCATAAGCATATATGCATTAATTTGATGGCAAAGTTACGATATTTTTTCAAATTCTGCAAAGAATTCCCTAAGAAAAAGATGTAAAATACTGTTTTTAGACTTTTTTGTCTCATTTTTTCCAAAATGTAACCTTCTGTATGTCAATTACACGGGGAGGGTGGAGAGTTTCACAGCGCCAGTGAATGGGAAGTATAAGATGGAGTGCTGGGGTGCGAGTGGAGGATGGGCTGGACTTAATTCAACCCCGTATAAACAAGGAGGAAAAGGTGGATATAGTTATGGTAGTATAATTCTAGATTTTTCTACAAAACTTTATATAGTTGTTGGCGGAGAAGGTACTCCTGGAAATGCTTTTTTAACTGGTTATGCGGGAGGTTATAACGGAGGTGGTAAAAGTTATGGGTTCGGTAATACTTCAAATGCTGGCGGTGGAGGTGCTACTCATATTTCTAAAATGTCTGGTTTATTATCAAATATACAGCAGAAACAAGATGTTATAATTGTAGCGGGTGGTGGCGGCGGTGCTGCTTGTGACGTAGTAAAAGCAGGCTCTATCGGAGGTTATGGTGGTGGCACCATTGGTGGAAATGGTGCCAGCTCACCAAATTCTGATGGCTATTTAGGATTAGGTGGCAATCAAACTAATGGTGGAGATAGTCAAGAATTATCTGGTAACTATAATGGCAAGGTGAAGCCCACATCTGGAGTATATGGAAAAGGAGGAGATGGAGCAACAGATGGTGGAGCTGGTGGTGGTGCTGGTTTTTATGGTGGCGGTGGAGCGTCAGTTTGGGGTGGAGCGGGCGGCGGAAGTGGATACATAAATACCAGCTTTTTAACTGATGCAACAATGATAGCGGGAAATGCAAGTATGCCATCTCCTAATGGTGGCACAGAGGTTGGGCATACAGGTGATGGAAAATGCATAATATGCCAAGTTGGATTTTTAGAATGACAACATTGATATTAAGATTTCTTTATTTTAAGAACCAAGAAACAGAACAATATCCATCTGTGTTACCTGACGGGCTAGTTGCATTTTGAATAGTTGAACCTGATGTTACAAGCTTAGCATTTATATAGCCACTGCCGCCAGACCCACTGCAACAAGATCCATCACCATCTCCTTGATATGAATATCCTCCCCAAAAACCTCCTCCTCCACCGCCAGTTCCTTCTACACCAGCATTACCATGGGTTTTTCTACCTCCAGATTGCCCTATGCCAAATGTGTAACCTTCTGTTTGAGTTGCACCTTTTACTAATGCTGGACTAACTCCTGTTGTTGACCATCCTGCTGTGAATGTAGATCCCCCCATTGTTCCACCACCATAGCCATTGTTATGGCCGTTTATGGCGCTACCACCTGCACCTCCAGCTACTAACAATAAATTTTCATCATAATCACTAGCCAGATCTTTTAAAAGGGCACAGCGTTTGGTTATATGCGAGGCACCTCCACCGCCAGAACCTCCTGCAAATGAAGATCCGTTGCCGCCATTTCCTCCGCCATTAAATCCACCTTGACCTCCAGACAACTTATTATTCGTATATCCACCACCTCCACATATCACGTAGATTGTTTCATTTATTACCATAATGTATTTCCCTAATGAATATCCTCCATTAATGTCTATCCCATAAAGACTACGTGACACATCATTATAACCATGACTTCCAGCTCCCCAACATTCCAAAATATATTCTCCTGCAACAGGAGCTGTAAAAGCCGTACTGCTAGTTTCCACCCTCCCCGTGTAATGATAATCGCATAGTTCTTATGGTCTCAAATCTTGACTTAAAGAAGAGCATAAGAGTTCGCATCCATATTTTGTGGGCTATAATATATGGATGTTAATGCTTGAATTATATGATTACCATTTCTAAAAATGGTAAGAAAATGTTACAACCACCGTATTGCGGTGCCGATGGATAATCACAGAAACATGCTATTTTTGTTACTCTTCTGTTACTTGAAACTTTTTGTCTATAAGTTTGATAGCCTGCTCTTTATCCTTGTCTACCACCTTAGCATATATTTGCGTTGTTGTGATGCTTTTGTGACCCAAGAGGCAGGAGACAGTATAGAGGCTAGCTCCTAGGGACAATTCTAGGGTGGCAAAGGTGTGGCGAGCGACATGGAAGGTGATATCTTTCTTTAATGACTTGATCTGTGATAGCCAATTTTTGAGATTCTTAGGAAGAGCTGCATGGGCAAGATTGTTAAATACGAGACCTTGCGCAGGGTGGGGGCGAGGTGGTAACCACTGCTGTGCTTGGCTTGATAGGGGAATCTTAAGCCAACGCTGGGTCTTCTTGATCTTCTTGTTGATGTAGCTCTTGGTGTTTTCCTTGATGATGTCTTCCCACTTCAGTTCTAAAATGTCACTTTTGCGCAGCCCCGTAAAGCAGCTGAAGAGGAATGCTTCTTTCAGTTGTGGTATCTTACAGGGGTGCTGGATAATCTTGCTCAATTCGTTTCTTGTGAGATAACAGCGAGAGGAGTCTGGACGCTTGAGCTTGTAATTGGCAGGGAGAAGGTTATAAGGGTTCTCCTTGATTAATTTCTTTTTCTGTGCCTCGATTAGTACGCTGCGAAGAATGCAATACTTTAGATAAATGGTGCTTTCTGACAATTTCTTGGATTCCGTATTCAGATTGCGCAAGTCGCTAGTGGTGTGAAGATAGTCGATGAAGTTTTTTACGAAATCTACATCTACTTCACTGAGCAGGGTGTTCTTGGCTCCGAAGTGTTCCAAGTGGCGCATCAACGTTATGATAGTAGCGTATCTGCCATGATACTTTTCTGTATCAGGCTTCTTCCTGTCATTAGCGTATTGTTCCACAAATTGCAACAATCTAATTTCTTCTTTTTTAGACTCTCTGCTAGTTGGCTTCTTTAAGTCGCCAAGCTCCGTTGTTAGAGTTGAAAAAAGCTCCATAGTCTTCTTGTTTTTGATTAGGAGGGCTTTTTGAATTGTTTCTGTATTCATCCTTTTGCAGTTGTCATCTATCTCTGGTATGATGTAGAGGTGCAGAAAGAGGTATGTACGGCAACCTTGATAATAACTATCTAGATACAAACTGAGGTTGCCGTTGACAAGTTTTTTGAAGCGTAGCTTAATGGGCTCTTTTAACTTTTGGTATCGCTTAATGGTGTAAATAGTTCTTTTCATTTTCCCTTTTTCCCTTAAATTCATATTCTCTTTTTGCAAAATTACAAAAGAATATTCCTCCTCATGCATTTTTTGCATTCTTATTTTTCAGAATCCTTGCGTATTTCATTAAAAATGCGTAACTTTGCACACAAATAAAGAAAAGGAAATAATAGATATGCCATTAAGATTACCAGATAAGCTTCCAGCCATCGAGCTGCTGAAGCATGAAAATATCTTTGTGATGAACGAAAGTAGGGCGCACAGCCAGGAAATTCGTCCATTGAAAATATGTATACTCAATCTCATGCCGCTCAAGATAACGACTGAGACTGACCTCGTTCGTCTGCTCTCCAATACGCCGTTGCAGCTGGAGGTGTACTTCATGAAGCTGAAGAGCCATACACCTAAGAATACGCCGATAGAGCACATGATGATGTTCTATAAGGACTTCCAGGAACTGAGGAAGCAGAAGTTTGACGGCATGATTGTGACGGGAGCTCCTATCGAGACTATGGCGTATGAGGACGTGGAGTACTGGCCTGAGATACAGGAAATTTTTGACTGGGCTCGCACCCACGTTACTTCCACGCTCTACATCTGCTGGGGCGCTCAGGCAGGACTCTATCACTTCTATGACGTGCCAAAGTATCATCTCGACAAGAAGATGTTTGGCATCTTCCACCAGAAGCCGCTCGACCCTTCGCTCCCTATCTTCCGTGGCTTCGATGACATCTTCAATATGCCACACAGCCGCCACACCGAGGTGCGACGTGAGGACATCGAGAAGGTGCCAGGACTCGATATCATCGCCGAGTCGCCTGAGAGCGGAGTGAGCATCGTGATGGCTCGTGGTGGCAGGGAATTCTTCGTGACGGGACATCTGGAGTATGCCCCTAACACCCTGGACAAGGAGTATAAGCGAGACATGGGCAAGCGCGACGACGTGGAACTGCCTAAGAATTATTATTTCAACGATGACCCAGCTGAGGAACCGTTGGTGACATGGCGCGCCCATGCCAACCTCTTCTATAGCAACTGGATCAACTACTACGTATATCAAGAGACGCCTTACAATATCGACGATATCCAGTAGGTAATTATCAAAACATTCATCTATGAGCGATAAGAAAGAAAGAATCAGAAAACTCGAACTCTTGGCTCCTGCCAAGAATCTGGAGTGTGGCATCGCAGCCATCGACCATGGCGCTGATGCCGTGTATATTGGCGCCCCACGCTTCGGCGCCCGTGCAGCCGCAGGCAATTCGCTGAATGATATTCGCCTGCTCTGCGAGTATGCCCACCAGTTTGGCGCCAAGGTTCACGTTACCGTCAACACCATCATCTATGATGAGGAGATGGAAGATACGCTCAGGATGATCGTGGAACTGGACAAGATAGGCGTGGATGCCCTCCTCTTGCAGGACATGGGTGTGCTCTGGGAGGTTAGGGCGCAGCAGCTGTGGCACAGGGAGTTGCATTCCAGTACCCAGTGTGATTGCCGCACTGCCGACAAGGCTTGGTGGCTCTCCACCGTAGGTTTCGACCGCATCGTGCTGGCTCGTGAGCTCTCGCTCGATGAGATACGCCAGATCCATGAGAAAGTCACGGACCGCACGCTGGAGGTATTTGTGCATGGAGCACTCTGCGTCAGCTATTCGGGTGTGTGCTATGCCTCGCAGCATTGCTTTGGCAGATCAGCCAATAGGGGCGAGTGCGCACAGTTCTGCCGCATGAAGTTCGATTTGCTCGATGCCAATGGCAAGGAGTGGGAGCATCAGCGCCATCTATTGTCGCTCAAGGACTTGTGCCAGATCAATCACCTGGAGGAACTTGCCGATGCCGGTGCAGGCTCCTTCAAGATAGAGGGTCGACTGAAGGACATCAACTATGTGAAGAACGTGGTGGCTGCCTATAGCAAGGCGCTCGATGAGGTGGTGCGTCGCAATCCTGGCAAGTATATCCGTGCCTCCCACGGCAAGGTGGAGTATAACTTCGAGCCTAACCTGAAGAAGACCTTCAACCGTGGATTCACCACTTACTTCCTGAACGGTCGTCAGCCCGACATCGCCTCTTTCGACACGCCTAAGGCGATGGGCGAGTATGTGGGCAAGGTGAAGGAGATCAGGGGCAACATCTCATTCAATGTAGCCACTGTTGCCAGCTTTGCCAATGGCGACGGTCTCTGCTTCATCAATGACGACAGGGAGCTGGAGGGATTCCGTGTGAACCGTGTGGAGGGCAATCGTCTCTATCCGCACCACATGCCCGAGAACCTGCGCCCAGGCATGGCACTGTATCGCAACAATGACCGTGACTTCGAAAATCAGTTGGCTCGCAAGACGGCAGACCGCCGCATCCCTATCTTCATAGAGCTGGATGCCCAGGAGGAAGGCGTGAAGGCTGTGGCTTGGCAACTGGTGGATAAGTCGAAAGGCAGACTGGTAAAACTGGCAGACAGCTTCGAGCCGATGGAGCTCTCGCTAGCCAAGCGCCCACAGGTGGAGAACATCAAGATGCAAATGTCCAAGCTGGGCGATACGCTCTACGACTGCGTGGATGTGACGTTGCGAAACGGCCTGGAACAGTGCTTTATCCCTAATAGCAAACTCTCGCAGTTGCGCCGCAACCTGGTGATGGCTATAGACGAGCGCATAGGCGAGCAGGTGGACCAGTCGCTCAATCGAGGCTGTGGAAGGGATATGTTTGGCGGAGGCTATTGCTTCAGTGAGCCAGGCGAGCACGAGCTTTCTAAAAAGGAGTTTGTTTGGCAGCCCGAATATGGCAAGTGGGGCTACCTCTATAATATAGCCAATGATTCAGCCCGTGACTTCTACGAGACTCACGGTCTGGACTCCATCAAGCCAGCCTTTGAGCTGGGCAAGGACCGGTCAGACGAACCGCTGGTGATGCAGTGTCGCCATTGCATCCGCTACTCCTTGGGCTATTGTGTGAAGCGAGGCGGGGAGAAGCCACAGTGGAAGGAGCCGCTCTATCTGCGCTTGGGCGATGGCAGGAGATTCCGCTTGGAGTTCGCCTGCAACGAGTGCCAGATGAACGTATATGCAGAGAAAGATTAAATTCTATAAGTTTTCATATATATTTGAGTAAATGAAAAGGTTGATGTTTAGGATGACATCCAAGATGGTAGTGGCGGTGTTGCTGGGCATGGTCTTCATGCTCAGCAGCTGCTATCATCGACATGGGCAGCGACAGCAGCCTGCGGCGTTTGTGGAATATAGCTACCGCCAGCTGGACTCCATCTCCTTTTCTACTACCCATCATTATACCAATAAGTTCAACTTCTTGGTATTCAAGGATTCTGTCAATCTAATCCAGCAGCAGCCCGAGGAGGTGCTCAGTGGATTGGAAATCGACTCTTTCTCTGTCAAGAAAAACCATCTCTTGGTGGTCACCGACATCCGCATGGTGCCGCAGGACAGCATCGACTCCGTCTGGGTGCAGTTGGCCACGGAGGATAATACCTTTGGCTGGAGCCGCGAATCGAACCTGCTGCCTAGGGTGGTGCCCGATGACCCCATCTCTGAGTTTATCATGACCTTCAGCAATGTGCATCTGCTCATCTTCTTGGTCATCATCGTGATTATCACGCTCTTGTATCTGGTGCGCAAGATATTCCATAGCAATGGCAAGATAGTGCATTTCAATGACATAGACAGCCCTTATCCTACGGCTTTGGTGCTGATGGTGTCCATCTCTGCCACCTTCTATGCCACCATCCAGACGTTTGAGCCCGAGGTGTGGCGCCAGTTCTATTTCCATCCCACGCTCAATCCTTTTGCCGTGCCCCGGATTTTGGGCTTCTTCCTGGCGTCGGTATGGTCGATATTGATTATCGGTCTGGCGTGTGTGGACGAGGTGCATCACCGTCTGCCCGTTGGCGATGGGCTGCTGTATATGGGTGGCTTGGCAGGTGTCTGTGCGTTGGATTACATCATCTTCAGCGTTACCACCTTATATTATATAGGTTATGTGATTCTCATAGCTTATGTCTATTTCGCCATCCGGGCGTATGTAAAGAAATAGGGTGTATTATCCAATGTTGGATGATACACCCTATTTTTATTTAGAAATGCAGCTTCACGTCCACTCCACACTGGAATGGGTTGCCTCGCTGCGCAAAGTAACGCTTTTTGCCCGTGGCTGCATTGTCCACGGCAAAGGTGTTGTAGTTGGTGTCGGTGAGGTTTCTGCCCCAAAGGCTCAGCTGCACTACGCCAAAGTCATAGTCGATGTGGGCGCCTAGCACGGCATACATCTTCTGCGCATAGGTATTGGCATTGTCCCAATAGGTCTTGCCCTGCGCATTCACATTGGCACCGATGGTCAGCTTCTTGAGGCGGTAATCCACCATCGCAGCCAGGGTGTGCTGAGGCACATAAGGCACATACTTGTCCTTGTAGTCCTGGGCAGCATCGCCCTCACCATCCTTGTATTCATCAAACTTGGCGCGGGTGTAGCCATAGTTCACCGCCCAGTCCAGGTTGCCATCCAGCAACTGTCCCTTCAGCGAAGTCTCCAAGCCGCAACTATGACTCTTGCCGGCGTTCACCATCATTCTTCCAAATCCGTAATTGCCTGCCATCACCGAGAGCTGCTGGTTGCGCACCTGCATGTAGTAGGCACTCAGGTCCAGGTGCAGCATGTTGTCGAATAGGTTGAGATGCGCACCAGCCTCATAGTTCCATGAGGTCTCTGGCTTGTAGGCGATGGTATTGTTCACCTTCTCGTAGTCCTCCGGTGTGTGAGGCACGTCGTAGTCGCGCCTCATAGCCTGGTGGCGGTTGGCATTGAGCTCGCTTTGCAGGATGTCGCTAAACATCTGGATGTTGTATCCGCCTGCTCTGTAGCCCTTGCTCACGGTGATGTAGAGATTGCTGCCCAGATGGTCTATCTGGTAGTTGATGCCCAGCTTAGGCAGAAGCTGCTGGTAGTCGTCCTTCGCCTTGCCGTCGAGCACGGAGCGCAGTGTGTGGGCAGCGTCTATGCCCATCACGGTGGCAGCCATCGTCATAAATGCCTGGCTGTCATACTCTATGCTGGTATGCATCAGGTCGTAGCGCAGCCCTAACGTCAGGTTCACATGGTCGCCCAGGGCTATGTTGCTCTCGTGATAGAATCCCAGGTTCCACTGCGGGGTATGGTAGAGTCCCGGTGCGCCCATCGTTACATTGAGGGTGATAGGAGGCATGGCTGTCATGCCCGGACGACCGCTCATCGCTTGCTCCATCTGCTTCTTGATGGCAGCGGCTATCGGGTCGGTCATCGCCTCATTGAAGTAGACGGGACCGTTGGTCTTGAGCCACTGATAGGAGAAGAAGCCGCCTGCTGTCCAGTCCCATACGCCACCCACGGGATGGTTGCTGGTGATGGTGAGTTCCTGAGTGATAGAGTTTTGCAGCTGCTCCTGGAGGATGCTCATGTAGTTGGCGGCTAGGTAGTCCTGGTCCATCAGCATGCGGTCCTTGAGGTACTGGTAGCTGGTGGTGGAGTAGAACTTATAGTAGCGGGAGATGTGATTCACGTTGATGCCCGATATGAGATTGTTTCTGCGATATACACCCGGAAAGGTGGATGCTGGCAAGGCAGCCTTGCCCGTCTCTAGGTCTAGTTCGCCATATGGGAAACCATTCTGGTCCACATACTGGTAGTTAGCCAGAAGGTCCACGTTCCAGTTGCGGTTCCAGCGGCTCTTGAGCATCAGTTTGCCGCCCGCCTCATTATATTTGTCGGCTCTGTCGCCTGTGGTCTGGTTGCGGAAGAAGCCCGTCTGTCCGTCGTAGAATCCTGCCAGGCTCAGGGCGAATCGGTTGTTGATGCGCTGATAGTGAGCTGCCTCCACATTGCGATAGTAGTGGGAGCCGTAAGAGAGTTTCACGTCGGTGCCTTCATACTGGAATGGGTCGCGGGAGTACATTCTCACCTGTCCGCCCTCGGAGTTCTGTCCGTAGAGGGTGCCCTGAGGTCCACGGAGCACATCCACTCTCGATATCTGGTAGTTGTGCAGATTGAAGGCTGCCTTACTCATCACAGGGATGCCATCCAGATAGATGCCTACGGCAGGCGAGTTGACACGGCTGCCGATGCCTCTCACATAGATGGCACTGGATAGGCGCGAGCCATAGTTGGGCATCGTGAAGTTTGGGATGTATTGTGAGAGCTCCCTGAGGTCACGGGTGCCGAGCTTCTGTATCTGAAAACTTCCGAGCGAGGTGCTGCTCAGTGATTGATGGCGCAGGCGCATCGTTTCCTTAGGTTGGGAAACAATCACCACTTCGTCGATGTCATAAACCTTGCTGCTATCAGCCAGAGAGGAAAGCTCCTTCAGCGGAGCCTCTTCAGCCAATGAGCTGTTAAGGTGAAGAGGAGCCTCTTCAGCCTTTGTGCTGTTTGCCTGAACGGCAGTGGTAGCCACGAGCGAAGCCATCACTGCTGTCAAAATCCTTTTATCGTATCTATTCTTTTCCATATCGGCTGCAAAGGTACTGCTTTGCCCTCGCTCCCGAAATCCTTATTTATTAGGAATGTGTTTCTTTCCTGTCCGTAATACTGGTGCGATTTCAACTACTTGGCAGGGAGAAGTGCTGGGATTTTATAAAAAAACGAAGAAGGACCAGGCTGGGGGATTGCTATCCCAGACACTGGCCCTTCTTACTTAGGACTTATGATACTAATTTATTGTATAACTCTATGTATGGAAATCTCCTACTAGAGAAGAAACTCTTACTTGAAGAATCTCTTGTAGAGACCTGCGAAGCCAGCTGCATGGCGAGCCTCGTCCTTAGCCATCTCATGAACGGTGTCGTGGATAGCGTCAGAGCCCTGCTCCTTAGCCAACTTGGCGATGCGGAACTTGTCCTCGCAAGCACCCTTCTCGGCAGCGATGCGAGCCTCGAGATTGCTCTTTGTGTCGCCCAATACCTCGCCCAGGAGCTCAGCGAAACGGCTTGCGTGGTCAGCCTCCTCGTAAGCATAGCGCTTGTAAGCCTCTGCTATCTCTGGATAGCCCTCACGGTCGGCCTGACGAGCCATAGCGAGATACATACCAACCTCACCACACTCACCATTGAAGTGATCCTTCAAGCCCTTGATAACCTCCTCGTTGACGCTATCCTTGTAAGCCTGGCCGAGAACGTGAACGGTAGCGAAGGTCATATCTGTGTCCACAGCATCCTCCATCTCCTTAAACTTGCTGGCTGGTGCCTTGCAGATAGGGCACTTCTCAGGTGCCTCAGTTCCCTCATAGATATAGCCACATACTGTGCAAATAAATTTCTTTTTCATAATGCTTTTGTTTTTAAACTGTTATTCTTGTTTTTGTATAATTCTCTTGTTCTTTGTCTTGCTGGGAAGTCGGGGCTGCTTAATGAGCCTGCTTCTCAGTCTTGGCTAGGCATTCCTTGCAGATGCCCTTGTAGTAGAGCTGCTTTTCGGTCACGATGTTGCCACCGATGTTGATAGGCTTTTCTACCTGTGGTGCACTCTCATCGAAGAAGTCAATCACCTTGCCGCAACTGTTGCAAAAGAAATGCACGTGGGGCGTGGTATAGCCATCGTAACAGATGCGATGGTCATCGATGGTTATCATCTGCGCTGCCTGCTTCTCACTGAGCATACGCAGTGTGTTGTACACCGTGGTGCGGCTCAGGGTTGGTATCTTGCCGCAGAGTCCCTTGTATACATCCTCCGCTGTGGGGTGGATGGGATGATTGATGAGAAAGTCCATAATGGCCATTCTTTGTAGAGATGGGCGAATGCCATGCTCCATCAGTCTATTATAGGCTTCTTGCTGTTTCATCTTCTTTGTCCTTTTTGTTTTACGTTTGCAAAGATAATCATTTTAATTTTATCTGCCAAACATTTCTGTAAATATTCCAATATAATTTTGTATTTTTTACAAAATAGCGTGGTTTTTGCCTTTTGTTAACTAATTGTGAGTTCTCCCAGTATTTCTAACTGAGTTATCTCAGGTCTATGACCTCAGCGCCTGGACATTCTTTGCTATTGAAGGTGAAGACGCCATTGCTCACGTTCTTAGCCTTGAAACCGCTGATGTCGATGGTGCTCCAGGTTCTGCCCTGGCGCATCTTGACCTGGGATGGCACGTGGGTGCTCTTGTTGATGGTGATATACATCTCGGCGATGGAGCGCTTCTGGTTGTTGGCCACCAAGTGAACCTGGTAGTTGCTGCCCACGGTCTTCACGGTGCTCTTATAGCCTGTCTTATATATATTAATAAAGGTATAAGGATTCATCGACATCTGCTGTGCCTGGGTAGGGTTGCTCACGTTTACCTCGTTGGTCTTCTTGAGATAGGTCCACTGAGTCTTGCCGTTGTACCAGACGATGGCTTGTGGTGTGCGGGCGTTAAACTTGTTGCCCTTGATGGTGATGCTGCCGCCAGCTGAGCCATACTTGGGGCTCGACATCTTGAAGTGGGCGGTGGCGCCACCCTTGCTGCCTATCACGGCAGCGGTCTTATCGAGTACTTGCTGGGCGGTCTGCGACAAGGCTGTCAGGCTCATCATGCTCATCATTGCAGTGATAGCCAAAGTAAAAATCTTCTTCATCTTGATAGTTCCTTTCTTATATTATATTTTGAAATTTAACATTATAGCCGTAAAAGCGGCAGGTATCATTTGATAGATATGACGCTTTTACGGCTCTAGAGTTTAAAATCTAGAGTGGGGACTCTAGAAAGTTTAACTGTTTCTAAGTGCCATTAACAAATTGTTGAGCTGGTTCTCGTCCTGGATGAGCACCTCTCTAGGCTTGCTGCCCTGAGCTGCACCCACGATGCCTGCAGCCTCCATCTGGTCCATCAAGCGTCCAGCACGGTTGTAGCCGATGCTGAAACGGCGCTGTATCATGCTGGTGCTGCCCTGCTGGGAGAGCACGATGGCGTGGGCTGCCTCCTCGAAGAATGGGTCCAGGTTGCGGGCGTCTACGTTGCCATTGCCTCCTGCACCGCCGTCCTCGCTTGCAGGCTCAGGCAGTTCCATAGGCTCGATAGGACCAGGCTGCTCGCAGATGTACTCATTGATGCGCTCTATCTCTGGGGTGTCAACGAAGGCACACTGCACACGCACTGGCTCCTGTCCATTCAGGTAGAGCATATCTCCACGACCTATCAGCTGGTTGGCTCCCGTGCGGTCCAAGATGGTCTTGGAGTCGATGGCACTGGTTACCTTGAAGGCTACTCGGCCAGGGAAGTTGGCCTTGATGTTACCCGTGATGATGCTGGTGGTAGGGCGCTGTGTGGCGATGATCATGTGGATGCCCACGGCACGAGCCAGTTGGGCGATGCGGGCAATAGGAAGCTCCACCTCCTTGCCAGCTGTCATGATCAGGTCGCCAAACTCATCGATGATGACCACGATATATGGCATGAACTCGTGGCCGTCGGTGAGGCGCAACTTATGGTTGATGTACTTCTGGTTGTACTCCTTGATGTTGCGGGCTCCCGCCTTCTTGAGCAGGTCGTAGCGGCTATCCATCAGTACGCAGAGGCTATTGAGTGTGCGCACCACCTTGGTTACGTCGGTGATGATAGGCTCCTCTTCCTCAGGTACGGCTGCCATAAACTTGTTGGTGATGCGTGAGTATACGCTAAACTCCACCTTCTTAGGGTCGATGAGCACAAACTTGAGCTCATTAGGATGCTTCTTATATAATAAAGAGGTGATGATGGCGTTCAGACCTACTGACTTACCCTGACCCGTGGCACCCGCTACGAGCAGGTGAGGAATCTTGGCGAGGTCTACCATAAACACTTCGTTGGTAATCGTCTTACCCAAGGCGATAGGCAGCTCCATCTTGGTTTCCTGGAACTTCTTGGAGTTCAGTATGCTCTCCATGCTCACGATCTTAGGGTTGGCGTTAGGCACCTCGATACCGATGGTACCCTTGCCCGGGATAGGGGCGATGATACGGATGCCCAGTGCGGCAAGGCTCAGGGCGATGTCATCCTCCAGGTTCTTGATCTTGGAGATGCGCACGCCCTCGGCAGGCTGTATCTCATAGAGGGTGATGGTAGGACCCACGGTGGCACGGATGGTCTTGATCTGTACGCCGAAGTTGCCCAGCACCTCGATGATGCGGTTCTTGTTGGCACGCTGCTCCTCCTCGTCGATGGATACGCCCTCGTCCTCATACTTCTTGAGCAGGTTGAGGGTAGGGAACTTATATCGGGTGAAAGGTTCCCTAGGGTTGATAGGTGTATTGAGAATCTCAGCGTTGCTCACCGTGTTGCTGGTAGCCTTTTCGTCGGCAGCAGCTACAGAGATGTCCATGCCTATGTGCTCAGAAGCCTCTGCCTCTGCCTTCTTCTTCTCTTCTGCCTCAGCCTCCGCACGCTGTGCCCTGAGCTCGCGCTGCTGTTGCAGCAGGCTGCTTTCGCCCGTGCCGGTTGCTGCGTAGGCATCATCCTCTGGAGTGCTAGTCGCAGCGGCAGGGACTATAGCCTCTGTAGCTACTCCCTGGCTTGCATTGGCAGCTACTGTGGTAGAGGCAGGGGTAGCAAAGGCGCCATTTGGATCCAAGTCCAGGTCGATGACTGGGGCAGGCTCTTCCTCCTTATATTCTTCTGGCTCATTCTCTTCCACCGGTCCGTTCTCTGCATTCTGGTAGGCAGCGTCGATGGCATCATCCTCAGCCTTGTTCTTACCATGGTTGGTTATCTCAAACTTCACCTTATTAGATATATATCCGATAGGGTTGAGCGCCTTTCTGATCACGGTGATGGTCTCCGTGGTAAGATAAGTGAGGAAGGCGATGGCTACGAAGAGCAGGATGGCGGTGAGTCCCGGAGGACCTATCACGTTTTCCAGTGTCTGTACCACGCAGAGTCCATGCTTTCCGCCAGGATTGAATGTCAGACTGCCCATGAGCGGAGTGAGGAACTTGGCGAAGGTGTAAGATGACCAAAACATCACTACCATCAGGCAGAAGAACCACTTCCAGAGGTTCACCTTGTAGGCATTCATCAGTTGCAGTCCCACCATGATGATGAAACATGGGAGCAAGAAGGCTGGAAAGCCAAAGTTGAGGGCAATGAGCCAATAGGAGATGATGGCACCCAGCGAACCGCAGTAGTTTTGGAACTGCTGCCCCTCGTTGGTCCATTCTCCCGGTCGCAGATTTTCCAAGATGCTTTGGTCGGCTGCTCCCGTCCCGAGGAAGGAAACCATAGCGATAATGATAACTACCGCAACAGCAATCAAAGCGAGTCCTATGAAGAAATCGGTGATAGTATTGTTGAAAATATATTGTAAACCAATTGCTTCGCTAAAGCTTTTGGCCTTTTTTTCAGTTCTTTTTTTTGCCATTTTTAATCGTTTTGAATAATTTCACTGCAAAAATAACGAAAATAAATGAGAAAACAACTCTTTTCTCAGGTTTTTTTTTTAATTTTGCAACTTGTAATGAATAAATAGAGAAATGAAGATAATATTCACTAGTTTTGACAAGAAAGCAATCACAGGTTTGCCAAGGGTACTTTTCCCAGGAAAAATCATCCTCGTGGATAAGCCTGAAGATACAGAAGCGGCAGTAGACTATCTTTTGGGCCAGCGCATCTTGGGAGTAGATACCGAGACCCGTCCTTCCTTCAGCAAGGGCAAAGGTTTCCAGGTGTCGCTCTTGCAGGTGAGCACCTACGACACATGCTATCTCTTCCGCTTGCATCATACGGGCATGACGCCTGCCATCATCCGCCTCTTGGAGGATAGACAGGTGCCTAAGATAGGACTCTCCTGGCACGACGACCTGTTGCAGCTACATAAGCGCGCTGATTTCAAGCCGGGTTACTTCATCGAGTTGCAGGAAGTGGCCAAGAATTTCGGCGTCAAGGATATGAGCCTGCAGAAGCTATATGCCAACCTCTTCCATCAGAAGATAAGCAAGGCACAGCGCTTGAGCAACTGGGAGGCTAGCGAGCTCCGTGACTCACAGCAGGTCTATGCCGCTACTGATGCCTGGTGCTGCATCAAACTATACGAGGAGTTTGAGCGCCTGAAACGAGAGGGCAACTATGAGATAGACGAGCTCTAAGTAGCTCTCGCTCTCCAATTCTGGGTGCCAGTATTGCTCCATTATAATTTAGAAAATAACAATTAAAAAACGACATCAATTTAAATACTATATATATAAATATGTATAAAAGCGTATATTTGAAGAAAGGCAAGGAAGAATCACTCAAGAGATTCCACCCATGGATATTCTCGGGTGCCATCCAGGCGATGGACGAGGGGATAGAGGAAGGTGAGATAGTAAGAGTGTTTACTCGAAGCGGTGATTTCATCGCCATCGGTCATTACCAGATTGGATCCATCGCCGTGCGTGTACTTTCTTTTAGAGATATCGAGATAGACGAGGAGTTCTGGTGCGCCCGTCTGGAGTCTGCGTACAAGATGCGCGTGGCTGTGGGCATCGCCGAGAACCCTGACAACAATACCTACAGACTGGTACATGGCGAGGGCGACAACCTGCCAGGCTTGGTCATCGACTGTTATGGACCTACTGCCGTGATGCAGGCTCACAGCGTGGGCATGCACGTATGCCGTATGGAGATAGCCCAGGCACTGAAGAAGGTGATGGGTGACAAGCTCCAGAACATCTACTACAAGAGCGAGACCACGCTGCCATATAAGGCCGACCTGAGACAGGAAAATGGTTTTATCCTGGGTGGCGACGCCGACGATGTGGCTGTGGAGAATGGACTGAAGTTCCACATCGACTGGTTGAGAGGTCAGAAGACCGGCTTCTTCGTGGATCAGCGTGAGAACCGCAGCTTGTTGGAGCATTATGCCAAGGGCAAGAGCGTGCTCAATATGTTCTGCTATACAGGTGGCTTCTCTGTCTATGCCATGCGTGGTAATGCCAAGGTGGTTCACTCCGTGGACAGCTCTGCCAAGGCCATCGAACTGACCAATGAGAACATTGCCCTCAACTTCCCTGGCGATGTACGTCACGAGGCCATCTGCGAGGATGCTTTCAAGTATCTGGACGAGCACGACAAGCAGTATGACCTCATTATCCTGGATCCACCAGCTTTTGCCAAGCATCGTGCAGCCCTGCGCAATGCCCTAAAGGGATATACCCGTCTCAATGTGAAGGGATTGCAGCGCATCAAGAAGGGCGGAATCCTCTTCACCTTCAGTTGTTCGCAGGTGGTAACCAAGGACAATTTCCGCAATGCCGTCTTTACAGCGGCAGCCCAGGCTGGACGAAAGGTTCGCATCTTGCATCAGTTGCATCAGCCAGCCGATCATCCTATCAACATCTATCATCCAGAGGGCGAATACCTGAAGGGATTGGTTCTTTACGTAGAATAGGATAACTTAACTCCCTCATTTTCCTGTTGTAGCAGGAAATTACTGGGAGGGCAGGTTTGTTACCTGCCCAATAAGCAAGATGTCAATTATATCAAGCAAGATGTCAATTATATAATGAGAAGAAATGCAATAACAATGCTCCTCTGCTTGCTGCTCGCCAGCCTGATGGCAGGATGTGGCGGCAAGTCGGAGCAAGAAATCAAGCGACTCAGCAGGCAGGAGAAAGCCCGTCTGGACAGCATCGACCGCATGGCTCTGAAGGTGGGCGTTATGCCTACCCTGGACTGCCTGCCACTCTTCCTGGCTCATGACGACAGCATCTTTGCCAAGCAGGGGGTAGATGTGCATCTGCGCTACTATACAGCGCAGATGGACTGCGATACAGCCCTGGCACGTGGCAGGGTAGAGGGATCGGTAACCGACCTGATACGTGGAGTCCATCTCCAGAAGAAGGGCACCCCGCTCACTTATCCCATCTCTACCAATGCCTATTGGCAGTTGATAACCAATCGCAAGGCGCGTATCTCCAGCCTGAAGCAGCTGTCTGACAAGATGATAGCGATGACCCGCTATTCGGCTACCGACTATCTTACCGACCTAGCCATCGACAGCGGCAAGCCTAAGTATGACGTGTATCGTGTGCAGATCAATGATGTGCAGATACGTCTGCGTATGTTGCTCAACAACGAGATGGACGCTATGCTTCTCCCTGAGCCACAGGCCACGAAGGCACGCCTGGAGCAGCACGTGCTCCTGATGGACAGCCGTGACAAGAACCTGCAGCTGGGAGCCATCGCCTTCCGCCAGAAGGCCATGAAGGAGCCACGTCGCCAAGACCAACTCAAGAAATTCTTGCAAGCCTATAATATTGCCGTCGACAGCATCAATGCTCGAGGAGTGCAGCACTATGCCCGCATCCTGACCAAGTATTGCCATGTGGACAACAAGACGATAGCCGCCTTGCCTAAGATAAAATTCAACCATGCGATGGAGCCTCGTCGTCACGACTTCGAGGTGGCACAGCGAGTGGCTAATCATTAACAAATTAAAACAATCTATTATGTTTAAATTTGAAACAACTAATGACATTTATCTCTTGACTAACTATCTAGCGTTAGGCAATGAGGGCGCAGTAATCGAAAAAGCTCAGGAAATCGTAGAGCGAGAAATGAAGTGCGACAGGAGTGATGACTCTTTCACTTCTCTGGGTAAGGCTCACTATTTTGAGCCTGTTCATCTGACGAAACTCAAGTCTTTTCAGGACTATTTACGCCATCTGAGAAATGAATATCTGGATGGAAAGTTTATTGAGACTGTCCGTGATGAGTATGAAGTTCAACTCTTTTCTCTTCATAACTTTCTCTTTGAGCTGAGCGTGATGTCAGAAAAGGCCACCAAGCAAACTTGGTGCGCACTGGCCATGCGTGGTGATATAGCCAATCATCCAGAAGCAGTGGAGGAAAGTCTCGCCGAGTATTATGCTGACAAGGCAATGCTTGACCTGCAGGAAGACCTTGCCCTAGAGGATAGACTGGCTAGAAAACTAGAGATAGAGGCTAAGATTAATAAGGTGCGCAATGAGGTGTTCTCGGGAATCGTAGTATCTGGAGAATGGAATGAAGAGATGAAGAAGGGATATACCGACTTGCTTCTCTCTCCTAATGTGGATGCACCTACCAAGTTGCTGATATTGAGTGCTGTAACCATCGCTTGTGTCCATCTCTTTGATTACGAGAAGTTTACCTTCTTGGTAGATATGTATCTTCATGCAGGCAATGACTCCCTCTTCAGAAGCAGGGCTGTGGTGGGTATCTTGTTTGGTACCAAGAATATGCCAGGACTCTATATAAATAAGGTGAGAAAGCTGCTTAAGGATGTTATGGCGAAAGACGAAAAACTGATGTCCTGGTTGATGAAGGCAGCCAAGGTAGAGTTTCATGCTCGCAACATCGATGAGGGCGAGGATGTGTTTCAAAGGCAGTTCTCCCGTATCATGTTCAAGAAGATGAAAAGCGCGCTTGCTGAGGAAGATGAAAAAGAGGGCTTTTATGATAATGATGATGACGACGATGACGACGAGTTCGACGAAGAGGAGGAGGGTATCAAGGAGGTCATGGACTTCATGGGAAAAGGTACCGATGTGTATTATTCCCAGTTTAAGAAGATGAAGAAAGCTGCTTTCTTCCATTCCGTGTACAACTGGTTTATGCCTTTCTACTATGAGAGCGAAGTCTATCTGAAAATGCAAAAGAAATTGGGGGAGAAACTGACGCCTGTACTCAAATTCTTCTTTCAGAAGAGTACCCTATGCGACAATGACCGATATAGTTTTGCCTACATGGTAGCGGAGTCTAAGTCTGATTTGTACAAAATGTTTGAACAGATTAGTCAAGATATGGAGCAGGCCAATATTGATGGTGAATCCGTCGCCAATGGTGATCCTATCTTGGGCGAGATCGACGACTTGCATGCTCTGATATTCTATATGCAAAGCTTATCCCGCTTCTTCGACTTGGCGCCTATGAATGGCGAGTTCGATGACCCATTCGCAGAGACGGAATCTTATGAGTATGAACCACCTTTGGCATTCCCAGTCTTTGATGATCCTTGTTTTGACAAGGAGCGCATCAAGTTGGCTCGTTACTTCTTCCGTCACAATGGTTGCTCACTTGTGCCAGCTGTGATGCCTAAGAAAATGCCTGATACGGAAGAGTGCCACTTCATAATGGGATATTCCCTCTTCGATTATGATCCGCAAAACATCAAGTATGCGGTCAAGGCGTTGCCTCATGTGGAATGGTTGATGAAGTATGGTGGCAACAATGTAAACTTCATAGAGCTGGCAGCTCATGTCTATGATGCCATTAATCTGACCGATAAGGTAGAAGAATGCTGGCAGAAAATGTTGGCTACCTCTGAGGATGAGGAGTCACGGCTGCTCGCCAAACGTAATCTTGCCATCTTCTATTCGACGGAGAATAAATTTGAGCAGGCAGACAAGCTGCTTTACGAACTTTACTATCAGGATCCAAGTGAAGCAGTTTATGTAGTGATGCTGGCTAGAAATCTGTTCATGGAAAAGCCTGGAGATATGGCTAACGTGGATAAGGCGCAAGACTTGTTGGTTCGCTTCATGGAGCAGAATGCACCTCAGACATTTAAGGATATGCTGAGGCTTAATCTTGGTGATGAGGATGAAGAACCAAAGAGCCTGAAGAATATGTTTACATCGCTTATCGACACGGTGCAGGACTTCATTCAGGAAGATCATTCGATGGATTATTCCCTGAGCTTCTATTTGGCTCTATGCCAATGGGTAAAAGGCAATTTCGATGAGGAAGTGCTGGGGAACCTGACAGACAGCTATGTGGATCGTGCCACAGAGGAGTATGGACAGGATCATGTGTACTATATCTCGATGCTAGGTGGAGACATGCGCCACTGCCTCAAGGCGTTTGGCAAGACTGATGCCGATATAGCCATCATAGAGGAGATTCTTAGGGAAAGTCACAATAAATTAGTGGAAGAAACCAAGCGTCTTGTTGGTGGACTCGGTGATGATATGAGAAAGGGTAAAGATAATGGCAAACTCGAATAATAATAACCAGGGGCGCAGACAGCAACAAGCCCCGATAGACAATAACTTTGCGCATCTACAGCCACAAGCTGTAGATGTGGAGAGGGTAGTGCTGGGCGCACTGATGATAGATTCGGATGCATTCTCCATGGTATCTGAGGTGCTCAAGCCTGCTACCTTCTATGAACCAAGACACCAGAAGATATACCAGGCCATCCAGACCATGAACATGGAGGAACGCCCTGTGGACATCATGACTCTGACCGACGAGCTCACTAAAATGGGCGAAATCGACAAGATAGGTGGTCCGCAGTATCTCATGGAACTGGCTAACAACGTGGCATCTGCCGCCCATGTGGAGGCGCATGCCCGCATCTTGGCGCAACGATACATGCAGCGTCAACTCATTCACTATGCCGGTGACATCGAGACCCAGGCGTTCGACCAGAGTGTGGATGTAGACGAGTTGATGCAGCATGCCGAGGGTGAGCTCTTCCAGCTCTCCCAAAACAACATGAAGCAAGACTATACCCAGATAGACCCTGTGATCAAGGATGCTGTCGACATCTTGCAGCGCGCAGCCCAGAACAAGGGAGGTCTGACAGGTATTCCTACGGGATATCAAGGTATGGATGATATGACTTCAGGCTGGCAACCATCCGACCTTGTGATTATCGCTGGTCGTCCTGCCATGGGTAAGACTTCATTTGCCCTGAGTATCGCCAAGAATGTAGCGGTGGATTACCATATTCCTATCGGCTTCTTCTCTCTGGAAATGAACAACGTTCAGTTGGTAAACCGTTTGATCTCCAATGTTTGCGAGATTTCCGGTAAGAAGATACTGAACGGACAGCTGGACCCTAGCGAGTGGGAGCGCTTGGACAAGAAGCTCCGTGACCTCACTGGCGCACCTATCTATGTAGATGATACTCCAGGACTCTCCGTCTTCGAGCTGAGAACCAAGGCTCGAAGATTGGTGCGTGAGAAGGGCGTGAAGCTCTTGATGATTGACTACTTGCAGCTGATGAATGCCAATGGTATGAAGTTCGGTAGCCGTCAGGAAGAGGTGTCTACCATTTCTCGTTCCTTGAAGGGACTTGCCAAGGAACTCAATATTCCAGTATTGGCGCTCTCTCAGTTGTCACGTAATGTGGAGAACCGTGAGGGCTTGGAGGGAAAGCGCCCACAGCTTAGTGACCTCCGTGAGTCTGGAGCCATCGAGCAGGATGCCGATATGGTACTCTTCGTGCATCGCCCTGAGTACTATCACATCTATCAAGACGAGAAAGGTAACGACCTGCATGGCATGGCGCAGATTATCATAGCCAAGCACCGTAAGGGAGCTACGGGCGACGTGTTGCTCAACTTCCGTGGAGAATTTACTCGATTCCAAGACCCATCTGATGCTTATGCACCGATAGAGCAGGGCGGCGAAATCGTAGGTTCCAAGATGAATGGTGGCGAACAGGGTGGCGGCGGTCCTTTGCCTCCACCACCTATGGATGGACCAAACGGACCTCTTCCATTCTAATAAATAATAAGGCATTTATGGCAAAGAATGGCTATAAATGCCTTGTTTTTTTGCTCATTTCTTACGAATTTGAGTAAGAAAAAGAAGGGAGAATAGTAATTTGTTAGATTTTCTTTTAAAAAAGTTATAATTTGTTTGTGTATATCAAATAAAAGTATTACCTTTGCACAAAAAATAAAAAAAGCATATAGAAATGAGTGACAGATTATTTATTTTCGACACAACGCTCCGCGATGGCGAGCAGGTGCCTGGATGTCAGTTGAACACAGTTGAGAAGATTCAGGTGGCTAAGCAGCTGGAGCAGCTGGGCGTTGATGTGATTGAGGCAGGCTTCCCAATCTCAAGCCCTGGCGACTTCAATTCAGTGGTAGAGATCTCTAAGGCTGTAACATGGCCTACCATCTGTGCGTTGACACGTGCGGTAGAGAAAGATATTGATTGTGCTGCCGAAGCCTTGCAATATGCTAAGCATAAGAGAATCCATACGGGTATCGGTACTAGCGATAGCCACATTAAATATAAGTTCAACTCTACACGTGAGGAAATCATAGAGCGTGCCGTGGCTGCCGTGAAGTATGCCAAGAAGTACGTGGAGGATGTGGAGTTCTACGCTGAGGATGCAGGTCGTACCGACAATGAGTATCTGGCTCAGGTGGTTGAGGCTGTCATCAAGGCTGGTGCTACAGTAGTAAATATCCCTGATACCACAGGCTATTGCTTGCCAGATGAGTATGGTAATAAGATTAAGTATCTGATGGAGCACGTGGACGGCATCGAGAATGCTCGCTTGTCAACTCACTGCCACAACGACCTGGGCATGGCTACCGCCAATACCCTGCAGGGCGTATTGAATGGTGCGCGCCAGGTGGAGGTGACCATCAATGGTATCGGCGAACGCGCCGGCAACACCTCTTTGGAGGAGATTGCCATGATCTTGAAGTGCCATAAGGGCATCAACATTGATACCAATATCAATACCACCAAGATTGTGCCAACCTCTCGCATGGTGAGCAGCTTGATGAACATGCCTGTGCAGCCTAACAAGGCCATCGTGGGTCGCAATGCCTTTGCTCACTCTTCTGGTATCCATCAGGATGGTGTCTTGAAGAACGTGCAGACTTACGAGATTATCGACCCTAAGGATGTGGGCTTGGACGACAACGCTATTGTATTGACAGCTCGTTCGGGTCGTGCCGCCTTGAAGTATCGTCTCCACGTGAATGGTGTGGACATTGAGGATGAGGGGAAGCTCGACAAGATCTATAAGAAGTTCCTCCAGCTGGCCGATAAGAAGAAGGAAGTAACCGATGAGGATGTATTGATGCTCGCTGGTGCTGATCAGGCTGACCACCATGGTGTGATGCTTGAATATCTCCAGGTTACCACTGGCAAGGGTGTGAAGAGCGTGGCTAGCATCGGTCTTGACATCGCTGGTCAGAAGTTTGAGGAGGCTTCATCTGGCAATGGTCCTGTGGATGCAGCCATCCGTGCCCTCCGCAAGATAATCAATAAGGAGATGAACCTCAAGGAATTCACCATCCAGGCCATCGACAAGGGCTCTGATGATGTGGGTAAGGTTCACATGCAGGTGGAGTATGATGGTCATGTCTATTATGGCTTCGGTGCAGATACCGACATCGTTACCGCTTCAGTGGAGGCTTACATCGACTGTATCAACAAGTTTAAGATTAGATAATAAAACAATTAAACAATAACATAAATGAATACATTATTCGACAAGATTTGGGACAAGCATGTTGTCCAGATTGTAGAGGATGGTCCTACTCAGCTTTACATCGACCGTCTTTACTGTCATGAAGTTACATCACCTCAGGCATTTGCAGGTATGCGTGCTCGCGGACTCAAGATGTTCCGCCCAGACCAGATATTCTGTATGCCTGATCACAATACACCAACCCACGATCAGGACAAACCTATCGAGGATCCTATCTCTAAAAAGCAGGTGGATACATTGGCTAAGAACACAGCCGACTTCGGTGTCACTCACTTCGCTATGAATACCAAGGACAATGGTATCATCCACGTAGTAGGTCCAGAGAAGGGACTCTCTCTCCCTGGTATGACCATCGTTTGCGGTGACTCCCACACATCTACCCATGGTGCCATGGGTGCCGTAGCCTTCGGTATCGGTACATCTGAGGTTGAGATGGTAATGGCATCTCAGTGTATCCTCCAGAGCAAGCCAAAGTCTATGCGCATCAGCATCAACGGCAAGTTGGGCAAGGGCGTAACAGCCAAGGACGTGGCTCTCTACTTGATGAGCCAGCTCACCACTTCTGGTGCCACTGGTTACTTCGTTGAGTATGGCGGCGACGTAGTGAAGGATATGAGCATGGAGGGTCGTCTCACCCTCTGTAACCTCTCTATCGAGATGGGTGCCCGTGGTGGTTTCGTAGCTCCTGATGAGACTACATTCGAATACATCAAGGGTCGTGAATATGCACCTAAGGGTGAGGAATGGGACAAGGCTGTGGCTTACTGGAAGACCTTGAAGAGTGGCGATGACGCTGTCTTCGACAAGGAACTTACCTTCGATGCAGCCGACATAGAGCCTCGCATCACTTATGGTACCAACCCTGGTATGGGTATCGGCATCACCGAGAGCATCCCTACCTTGGATCAGATTCCAGAGGAGGAGCAGGCAGGCTTCAAGAAGAGCTTGAACTATATGGGCTTCCAGCCAGGCGAGAAGTTGGAGGGCCATCCTATCGACTACGTATTCCTCGGCGCATGTACCAATGGTCGTATCGAGGACTTCCGTGCCTTTGCTTCTCTCGTTAAAGGAAAGAAGAAGGCAGACGGCGTAACTGCTTGGCTCGTACCTGGTTCATGGTTGGTAGACAAACAAATACGTGAAGAGGGTATCGACAAGATTGTTGAGGCAGCCGGTTTCGAGATTCGTCAGCCAGGATGCTCTGCTTGCTTGGCAATGAACGACGATAAGATTCCTGCAGGCAAGTACTCAGTAAGTACATCTAACCGTAACTTCGAGGGTCGTCAGGGACCAGGTTCCCGCACCATCCTTGCCAGTCCATACGTAGCAGCTGCTGCCGCTATCACTGGTAAGATCACCGACCCAAGAGAGTTTATGTAATTAATAATTTATAATTAATAATGTACAATTAATAAGTACAGTTATGAAACAGAAATTCAATGTAATCACATCCAGCTGCATTCCTCTTCCATTGGAGAATGTAGATACAGACCAGATCATACCAGCCCGCTTCCTCAAGGCTATCGACAAAGAGGGCATGGGCGACAACCTCTTCCGCGATTGGCGCTACAATGCCGACGGAACTCCAAAGCCAGACTTCGTGATGAACGACCCTTCTTACAGTGG
>URLG01000028.1 GCA_900548535.1 Candidatus Segatella intestinihominis
ATAATTTTATAGATAGAATAAAGCTCTCTTTCCGCAAGGATAAAGAGCTTTATTTGTCTTTGTATGATATCCTAGGTTTCTATCCTCATGACATCAGTTATTATAAGCTAGCCTTAATGCATAAGAGCATTATGCATCGCAATGCCAAGGGAAAACCCGTTAACAACGAGCGCTTGGAGTTCTTGGGTGATGCTGTACTGGATGCTGTGGTAGGCGACATTGTGTATCAACACTTTCCTGGCAAGCGTGAGGGATTCTTGACCAATACCCGAAGTAAGCTAGTGCAGCGTGATACACTCAATAAGTTGGCCCAGGAGATGGGCATCAACCAGCTTATATTATCTAACGGACACAGTTCTTCTCATAATAGTTATATGGGAGGAAATGCTTTCGAGGCTTTGGTGGGTGCAGTCTACTTGGATCGCGGATACAATGCGTGTATGTATTTTATGCAGAAGCGCATCCTGGCACAAATGATAAACATCGACAAGGTGGCTTACAAGGAGGTTAACTTCAAGAGCAAACTGATCGAATGGAGCCAGAAAAACCGCGTGAAACTTGACTTCGTCATGCTCGACCAGCAGAGGGATAATAACGGCAGCCCTGTATTTACTTATCAGGCTGTGATGGAGGGCGTAGAAGGTGGAGCAGGCAATGGATATTCCAAGAAGGAGAGCCAGCAAGCGGCTTCTAAGCTTACCCTGGAACGTCTGCGCAAGGAACCTCAGTTTATCGACGCTGTGTTTGCAGCCAAGGCTAATCGTACAAAGATGGAAGAAGAACCTGTAGAGAATGTGCCAAGCACTGAGGTACAGGATGATTTCATCATCACCCAGACTTCTGATGAAACTTTAGTAGAAGAGAAGCATGTCAATGTGTTTAAGGAGGAAGTTTATTCAGAAAAGTCGTCTATGGCTGATGATGAACAGAAGGAAATAGTAGCTGCTCAGGAGGAAGTGGCTGCCGAGACAGATGAGTTTGACTTGAGCGACATCTCCGCCCAACCTAAGGAGATGTCTAAGGAAGACATCATTGCAGCAGCCGAGGCTGCTGCCTTTGCTGAGGAGGCATAAGGAAGAAAGGGATGTCCTTTGACTTCCGGTCAAACTATTATTTAGAAGAAGGCTCTCATCAGTAGTCATCTTCCCCAAAAGAGGGTAGGTGAGACTCATGAGAGCCTTTTTTGTTTCTAAATAAGTGTTTTATCTTTTCTTGTTATTCGCTTATATTTCCCTTTTGTATTAAAAAATAGTAAAAACTTTCTCTATATCGAAAGTTTAAATTAATTTTGCATCTACTTAAATGACATATATATCTAGATATGAGTTTAACAACTATAGTAAGTAATGTATTCAAGCCTCGTCAGAAGAGCTTGGAGAAGTATGTTAATGATGCAGAATCCCTGCAGCATGAAGTACTGATGCGCCTTTTGGAAAAAGGTAAAAATACTGAATATGGTGTAAAGCATCTACTAAACACTACCAATAATTACGAAAAATTTGTCAAGAATGTGCCTGTCAATACCTATGAGGAATTGAAGGGCGACATCGACCGTATGCGCCATGGCGAGAAGGATATCCTCTGGCCTGGCACAGTGAAGTGGTATGCCAAGTCATCAGGTACCACGAATGATAAGAGTAAGTTTATCCCTGTATCCCACGATGGATTGCACAATATCCATTATCGTGGTGGTTTTGACGCAGTGGCTCTCTACTTGCGCAACAATCCTAAGAGCAAAATCTTTGATGGAAAGAGCCTGATATTGGGTGGCAGTCATTCACCTAATTATAATGTATCTGGCAGTTTGGTGGGCGATTTGAGTGCCATTCTCATCGAGAATATTAATCCGCTTGCCAATATGGTGCGCGTTCCTAAGAAGCAAACTGCGCTCTTGAGCGACTTTGAGGTGAAGCGCGACCAGATAGCTCGCGAAACGATGAACAAGAACGTAACCAATATCTCGGGTGTGCCTAGCTGGATGCTCAGTGTATTGGTACGTGTCATGGAGCTTTCGGGCAAGCAGCATCTGGAGGAGGTATGGCCTAACTTGGAGGTGTTCTTCCATGGTGGCATCGCCTTCACTCCTTATCGCAAGCAATATGAGCAGCTCATCACATCTCCTAATATGCATTATATGGAGACTTATAATGCCAGCGAGGGATTCTTTGGCTTGCAGGATGATCCTACAGACCCAGCCATGTCATTGATGATTGATTATGATGTGTTCTATGAGTTTATCCCGATGGATGAATTTGGCACAGACAATCCTTCGGTAGTGCCTCTTTGGGATGTGGAAGTAGGCAAGAATTATGCCATGGTGATTACCACATCTTGCGGATTGTGGCGATATATGATAGGAGATACCGTGCAGTTTACGAGCAAGAATCCTTATAAGTTTGTCATCACGGGCCGCACCAAGTACTTCATCAATGCCTTTGGCGAGGAGCTCATCATGGACAATGCCGAGAAGGGACTTGCCTATGCCTGCGAGAAGACGGGAGCCCAGGTGGCTGAATATACGGCTGCTCCGGTGTATATGGATAGCAATGCCAAGTGTCGCCATCAGTGGTTGATAGAGTTCTCTCAGGAGCCAGAGAATCTGGACGAATTTGCTAGCCTCCTAGACCATAAGTTGCAGGAAATCAATAGCGATTATGAGGCCAAGCGATTCCACGACGTCACCCTCCAGCATCTGGAGATAGTGAAGGCTAAGCCAGGACTCTTCAATGACTGGCTCAAGAGCAAGGGCAAGCTGGGCGGACAGCACAAGATTCCTCGTCTGAGCAATAGTCGTAAGAACATCGACGAGATGCTCATGATGAATAAGTAATGATTAAGATAGATAAGAATGATCAACTTTCATGATATCCAGAGTAAGTTGAAGGGCAACTCCTTGTTTCTGCCTTTCTACGTGATAGTCTTTCTGCTATTGGCTTCCTGCGCCAAGATGGGGCAGCCCGATGGCGGATGGTATGATGAGACACCGCCTCATGTGATAGGTGCCTCACCTGCCGATGGTGCTGTCAATGTCAGGGAGAAGAAGGTGAACATCTACTTTGACGAGTTTATCAAGGTAGACAATCCTACCGAGAAGGTGGTGGTATCGCCACCGCAGCTCGAAGCCCCTGAAATCAAGGGCACGGGCAAGCGCATACAGGTTTCATTGGTCGACTCCCTGAAGCCTAACACCACGTATACCATCGACTTCTCCGATGCCATCAGCGACAATAATGAGGGCAATCCACTGGGCAATTACACTTATAGTTTCTCTACGAGCGAAGTCATCGACACCATGGAGGTATCGGGCTATGTGCTTGAGTCAGAGAATCTGGAGCCTATCAAGGGCATCTTGGTGGGTCTGTATCAGGACCTCGCTGACTCAGCTTTCAAGACCAAGCCGATGCTGCGTGTGAGCCGCACGGATAGCCGTGGTCGATTTGTCATCAAGGGTGTGGCGCCAGGCACTTATCGCATCTATGCCTTGCAGGATATGGATGGCAACTATATGTTCAATCAGAAGAGCGAGAAGATAGCTTTCTCTCACGATTTGATAGTCCCATCCAGCAAACCCGATGTGCGCCAGGATACTACTTGGCTCGATTCGCTCCACATCAAGTCGATAGATCAGGTTAACTATACCCATTTCTTGCCAGATGATATCGTGCTGAGAGCTTTTACCGAGCCATTGACTGATAGATATTTCTTGAAGGCAGAGCGCAAGAAGGCAAATAACTTTACCCTCTTCTATAGTTATGGAGACTCTATCTTGCCTCAGATCAAGGGACTCAATTTCAATGAGCAGAATGCCTTTATCCTAGAGCCATCCCTGCGCAATGATACCCTGACTTACTGGCTTCGTGATACGGCGCTGGTCAATCAAGACACGCTGAGCATACAGCTCACTTACCGTATGTCGGATAGCACGGGCGTGCTGCATGAGCAGATAGATACCCTCGATATCCTGTCGAAGGAACCATACGCCAAGCGACTGAAAGCTAAGGAGAAGGAAGTTGCCGACTGGACCAAGAAGCAGGAGAAACTGAAGAAGAAAGGGCAGCCATACGATAGCGTGATGGCAGTGAAACCGCTTGATGTTCAGGTCAGTGTGTCATCTCAGCTAGATCCTGACAAGAACATCTCCTTCAGTTTTGATACTCCATTGGAGAAGGTAGATACATCGGGCATCCATCTCTACGCCAAGCATGATACGCTCTGGTATAGGGCACCATTCGAATTTAATGAGATAGGTAATCGCCGGTATGAGCTGCGAGGGGAGTGGCGCCCAGACATCGAGTATAGCTTGGAGGTAGATTCGGCTGCATTCCAGGATATTTATGGATTGGCATCCAAGCCTATCAAGCAGGGATTTAAGGTCAATTCGCTCGATACTTATGGCACATTGCTTGTCAACATCACCAGCCTCAATGACCAGCCACTGCTGGTGCAGCTGCTCAATGCCCAAGACCAGGTGGTGAAGACGGTGAAGGCATCCAATGGCGTGGCAGAATTCTATTATCTCAAGCCAGAAAAGTATTATATGCGCCTGATAGTGGACCGCAACAACAATGGCAAGTGGGATACGGGCTGCTATGACAAGGATGAGCAAGCCGAGGAGGTATATTACTATCCCGAGCAGATAGAATGCAAGGCCAAGTGGGACTTGACGGAGAGCTGGGACCCCGAGGCTCGCGAACTCTCCAAGCAGAAGCCTAGTGCCATCACCAAGCAGAAGCCAGAGAAGGAAAAGAAGATTAAGAACCAGAATGCACAGCGTGCCAAGAAGCTTGGCATAGAGTACATTCCTAAAATGTAATGAGATATGAAGACAATTAAGACATTATGGATAGCAGCATTGCTACTCTTGATCAGCACCTCGGTGCAGGCTCAGTGTACTTTCCGCAATACAGCGTTCAAGTCGGGCGAGTTTCTCACCTACAATCTGTATTACAACTGGAAGTTTGTATGGGTCAAAGCTGGTAATGCCAGCATGTCTATCGTGCAGAGCACGCATAAGGGAAAGCCTGCCTATCGTGGTTCGCTCGTAACTCGTGGCAATAAGAAGGTAGACGATTTCTTTGTGCTTCGCGATACCTTGCTTTGCTATAGTGGTACCGACTTGGCGCCTCTCTACTTTCGCAAGGGAGCTCGTGAGGGCAAGCGCTATACGGTGGATGAGGTATTCTATAGCTACTCTGGGGGCAAGTGTCATCTGCGCCAGCATCGCTTGCAGAGTGATGGCAAGCATGCCTGGAAGAAGGTGTCTTATGGCGACTGTGTGTTTGACATGATGAATATCTTCCTCCGTGCCCGTAGTTTCGACCCATCCAACTGGAAGAAGGGCTATGTGGTTAAGTTCCCAATAGCCGATGGCAAGAATCGCACTCCTGCCCAGATCAAGTTTGCAGGCAAGGTAACCATCAAGGCAGATAATGGTGTGAAATACCGCTGTCTGCGCCTGGCTTATCAGGAGTATGAGGATGGAAAATACAAGAAGATAGTAGATTTCTATGTTACTGATGATGACAACCATGTGCCAGTGCGTCTGGATATGTTCCTCAAGTTTGGTTCAGCCAAGGCATTCCTGGTAGGCATGAAGGGAGTCAGAAATCCTGTCTCTTCTATCGTGAAATAAGTAGGGAAAATATACAGCGAAGTAGCTGATATACAAAATAATATAAATAAAGTTCATAAGTTAGTGGTCTCACTAACTTATGAACTTTATTTTTTTTGATTATAGTTTCTCTATATCCTTGAAGTAGCGATAAGTGCCCACCTTCAGCTCGTCGGTAGCCATTTCATCACATACGATGATGCCATGCTTGTGCAGCTGCAGGGCGCTGATGGTCCAAGCCTGGGTCACAGGACCCTCGATGGCAGCCTGCAGGGCGCGAGCCTTGTTGTGGCCATTGCAGAGTATCATCACCTCCTTGGCATCCATCACGGTGCCCACGCCCACGGTGAGGGCAAGGCTTGGCACCTTTTCTGGGTCGTTGTCGAAGAAGCGGGAGTTGGCTATGCGAGTATCGGTGGTGAGCGTCTTCACACGGGTGCGAGAGGTGAGCGAAGAGAATGGCTCATTGAAGGCGATGTGGCCATCCGGACCGATGCCTCCGATGAAGAGGTCTATGCCCCCCGCATCTGCTATCATCTGCTCATAGTGGCGGCATTCCTCTTCCAGATTCTCCGCATTGCCATTCAGGATATGAATATTCTCCTTAGGGCAGTCGATATGATTGAACAAGTTGGTGGCCATAAACGAATGGTAGCTCTCCGGATGCTCCTCTGGCAAGCCCACGTATTCGTCCATATTGAATGTCAAGACGTGCTTGAATGACACACGTCCCTCCTTCACTGCCTTCACCAGCTCGGCATACATGCCCTGAGGTGAAGAACCCGTAGGCAATCCCAATACGAATGGGCGCTCGGCAGATGGCTGAAACTTGTTGATAGTCTCTACTACATGATTAGCTGCCCACTTGGACATCTTATCATAATCTTTTTCGATAATTACACGCATAATCTATTTCTTTTAATATCGGTTTTTAAACTTTCTGGTTGTTTATCACCCACAAAAGTAATAAAAAGCTCTTTTACATCTATTATATGAGAAGAAAAATTATATTTTTTTACACGTTCCTATGAGATTTCCTCATAGTTTCACAATGTATTTTGTCGTATGTAACAAAAACTTTGCGCCAAGTTACATTGGACCATAATATATTGAAAAACATTTGGTTTATTCTAATTTATTTGCTATTTTTGCTCTAAAATAAATAAATTAAAATGATGAAAGTTAATAAAATTTTAAAAATAAGGAATATATTTTTGCTTGCTATGGTGCTAGCAGTGGGAAGTTACATGATATTGTTTGTGTACAATAGCTTCTTTAAAACTACGGATATACCATTCAAATACAAAATTGAAAGTATTGAGATGGAAAGAGTTACTTTTGGGCAAGACTCAATGACTCTCAAAAAGTATCTAATGAAAATAAAATTGAGTGATGAAGACGTTCAGTCAAAGCATTACCCTTTACTTCATTATATGAATGGAATTAAAGACTCTGTGGTATCAGTTGCAGTTAAGGATATTAATGGGAAAGATATATCTGGGGCATTTGATTGCGCAATGGTCAACTGGAGATATTGGGATGAGCCTTCGGATTTGAACTATTGTAGTAGGCACAATTGGGAGACAATTTCAGACTTGAGGACAGTATTAAATTCCTTAAATACAGATTTACAAGAGTTTGATAAAGTTAATGGTATGCGCCAAATTTGCATTATCTATACTCTTCCAAATACGCTTATTCCTAACGAAATGGTAATGACGTTAGAAAAACGCAAGATTAAATGTAAAATTCGCAATAATGTAAAGGATTCTAGAAAAATAAAACGATAATCGAATGAAGAAACTGTATTTTATTACAATTGGATTCTTTGTGACTCTGATGGTCTGTTTTATGATAATCGGAAGCATAAAGGAATATCCTTCTCAATACTGCATTTCTCATGTTGAAATGCAGCGTGTAGAAATCGAGGATAGCTATGGAGAAAAATCAAAAGACTCTTCTCTTACCAACTATTATATATTGAGTATTGTGCTAGACAATGCCAAAATAAAGAAGACTATTTCCGATTGTCAACCATATGATGAAGGAATCGCAGACCCAGTAAAATCTTTAGATATACTGGATAAGCAAGGACATAATATGAACGAACAACTGCGATGCGTGCAAATTATCAATGGATTTTCTTATGCAAAAGTATCCTTTGATTCCTATTACAGATGTACGGCTACGGAGGCTTTGCAATATGTTCCAGAAATTATTAATCATCTGTCGGAAAAGAGCGGTCAAAAAATGCACTACTATAGTGTGCTGCTGGCTTGCAATAAAGCTGATATTCCTCAAAATGGAACTTTACATTTAGGAAAGGGGAAGGTGAATTTTAAAGTAAAAAATGCTCCCATAAGGTTATCTGTTAATGGATTAACTATCAAGGGAGCTTCGTTTCATATAAATTAATGAATGATATGGAGATGCGCAAAATATTTTTGATAATCATTAAATTAATAGCCCTAATTGCTATTTTACTAGTGATAGCATTTGGGATATATCTGTTTACTCATAGACAGACATCGCCATGGACGTATAGGGTTGCTGGAGTGGAAATGCAGAAGATTTCGTCACCAGGATTGGGAGAAGGAGATAGTTTGCAGGAGAACGAAGTGTCTTGTTACGTCATGATAGTAAAGTTACAAGATGCCAAAATCAACACTTCAATTATCGGATTTAAGCCTTATTTTGGAGGAATAGAACATAAGGTAAAAAAGATAGAAGTGCTTGACAACCAGGCAAATAATTTAGTTAGTCAGTTTTATGGAATTCGTCATTTTGAGAATATTCCATACAAGCAACTTGGTTTTGCAGAGGGTAAATCGTCTAGTCGCTATTTGAAGAGTTTTCCTCTGGATAGTTTAACTAATGTACCAGATACTCTGCAAGGATTAGGTACGAGTATAACTTTTTGTCCAAAGTTGGCTGATGGCTGCCATTACTATTGCGTATTCCTTTCTTATAAGGGTAAGAATATGCCTCGGAAAGTTCGTTTCCAGCTAGATTCTCAGGAATCCATAGAATGTGATGTTAATAATTACCTTGTCCCTATCCAATTTGAGGGTTTGATAAAAGCGGGAAGTCTTAATAATTTAACCAAATAAATAAAAGGAGAAGAGCTAGCTGGCTCTTCTCCTTTTTTTAGTGTTTATACAATGTTATGGTGATTGTTACTTAGATTTCCTCATATCCCACTTGCTCCTCATATCTGTCAAATCCGATGCTGATGTCGGCACCATATTTCTGGAGTAGCTTGAGCAGCTCTTGCTGCATGTCCGGGGCGATGGGGATGGCACCACGCTTGGCGCGGCAGTAAGTGGACTCGCTATAATAGGGGGTGCGTTGCCAGAACTTATAGGTATTGCCGGAGGGGACGGTATCAAACATGCGCTGGAAGCCTCTTGCTAAGCGGAAGGTCTTCTTGGTGAGGCGATGCTTGCAGCCCTCTTCGCTGCACTCCAGGAAGCGGGGATTGAGGATGGCGAAGGCTTGCTCCTTGGCTACCAGCTCATGGTAGCGCTCATAGCGGGCGCAAAAATGATGTACTGGGCATGCCTCGTGGTGGCATACGGTGTCTACGGAACTGAATCGGATGTCGTTTTTGATGTAGTTGTTCATAATGATATTCTATTTTAAAAGATGATTATTTTTTAAGATGATGATGATGATTTGATGATGGAAAGATGGTCTTAGCAGACAGCTGCAAAGGCACTAACGAGCACTGTCTGAACCTGGACCGAGGGCTATTCCTATGGGACAGCCCACTAGCGCCTATGTCGCTAGTGTACTGTCTGGCGGAGGCAGCGGTCTGACAGTGGGGAAATCGGTGTGGCGAGACAAATCTCTGATTTTACCTTCACTCTTCACCTTTCCTCCCGAAACCCTAGTAAATAAAGGGGATTCGAGGGGTGAAGAGTGCTCGTGGCTCTTCACCCACTCTTCACCTACTCTTCACCTATCAGGAGATAAGCCTGCCCTCGCTTGGTATGCTTCGACTGGCAGCCCATCAGTTTCAGGCATTTGCCTATCTTGATGCGGCAGCTCATGCTGTTCTCCAGGGTAGGGTACAGGGAGTAGAGCTTGTCGAATATCTCCGAATTGATGTACCACTTGCCCTCTTCCTCTTCCTCTGGGATGCGGAAGCTGCTCTTCACCATGTTGTCCACCTCGTCGGTCTTGAAGAATGGCAGGTTGCTCTCCTGTATGCGGTCCACCTCATCATTGCTGAACCAATATGGGATATTATTGTCCCTGAGCTCATACATTACTTGTGCATAGAGCTGGTCATAATTGATGGCAGAGCCATTGTCTATATATTCACCGGCTGGTATCTGAATGCAGATGAAGCGGCGGCTACCCGTGGCATCGCAGAGCGGATGCTCATCGTTGGTGGTGGCTAGGAAGGAGGCATATCGGCGACGGTCATCCTGGCTCTTTCCGAAGATGGGGCGGCCATTCACCTTGACCTTGGAGAGTAGCTGCTTGAGCTTGCCTTGCTGTGATGGGCCCATGTTGGCAAACTCATCGATGTTGACATAGAGATTGTGGGTGAGCGCCATCTCGGTATCAAACTTATTGCCGAAGTTGATATGATCCAAGAAGTATTGGCGCAGCTGCTCGGGCAGGAGTCTCACGCCGAAGGTACTCTTGCCGCAGCCCTGCTGACCAATGAGCACCGGCACAGCCTCATTGCCATGCAGCATGTCCATCTGGAGCCAGTGGGCCACTGAGGAGCGAAGCCAGGTGGAGAGCCAGCTCAGTTGCTCGCTCGTGATGCCCGGTATTCTGCTGAAGAGAGCCGCCACATGGTTCTGCCCATCCCACTTAGGCAGATGCTCCAGATATTCCTTGATAGGGTCGAACTCTGGAATATCCTCCGAGTGGATGTACTCCTCGATGTCTTGGCGTGGCGACTTCTTGCCGCCAATGCCCAGTTTCTTGGCTTTGCGCACGATAGAGTTGAAAGCCTCTGAGGTAAATACCTTCCAGAATGGCTTATCCTCCTCATTATCAGTGTTAACCATATACTCCGACTTGCCGCTTACTACGTTTCTGCGGAATCGGAAAAACTCGTCTAGGAAGCTTTCTACCTGGTAGATAGCTGATCCGTTACTTGTCATCTCAATGGATGACTGATTTGCATTTGAAAGATTTGTACTCATACTTATGTTGAATTTTTAATTAGAAATTATTCTATGTTTCTGCTCAGTGGCTCCGTATCTGTGCCTTGCCCCTTGGAGGGTGAAGAGAGGTGAAGAGTGGGTGAAGAGCCGCATTCTCTCTTCACCTCGCTAATCTTCTGTTTTATAGCTACTTGCGTCGCTTAGGTGAAGAGTGAAGGTAAAATCATCATTTCTCCCTATTGGGCAGGTAACAAACCTGCCCTCCCAGTATTTCTTGCTGATAGCCTTGCATTTTCTGGGTGCAAAGATAATGCAAACGAGCGCAATGAAAATTTATTTTCAAATTGCCGAGTGCAGCTTATCTTATGCAAAGATAATCAATATAAAAAGGTTTTGCAACTTTTCCCTGCCAGCTACCCCTGCTTTCCGGAAAAGTAGGGAAAACGAATGGGGGAGCGGGGAAAAGAATGGGGAAAAGAAGAATAGAAAAGAAGGAAAAAGTGATGCAGTTTCAAGAAAAAAGTGTACCTTTGCAGCAACATTCACAATTAACAACCAGATAAGATGACAGAACCTGAAGATAATGCGCTCAGTTACGAAGTCTTCGACCGACAACTGGATAACTTCTATCGTATGCTCCATGTATTGATGGAAGGGTGGGATGACTATAGCCCACAAGAACTTACATTCGACATCCGTTCGCTCTGCACCAAGGCCAACCGCCTCTGCCACATGGCAGTGCAAGACCTCGCTTTGCAGCATAGCGACATAGCCAACCAGCGCAAGCAAGCCAACGAGGAGCACTGCTCCAAGCTAGACATCCTGGTGGGCAACCATCTCACGCCCCTCATGGCTCGCATCGTAAAGGAATCGAGGGCAGGACATTACATCGAGGGCAATCGCACCAAATGGGCTCCGATGGAAATGACCGAACTTATTCCTCTGCTCAATGATTATCTGGAAAATGATGATCTGACGGATGGCAAGATATTGGACGTAAAGGATATAGAAGAGATAGAAAAACTGGTAACCAAGAAACTGAAGCCTACCAAGATACCGGGCGTGAAACCAGCGGAGAGACTCTGGAATTTCTTCCAACTCTACAGCATGGCATGTTATCTGTGGCTCCACTTTCGCCGAGTGAGCCACTTCACCACTCTTGCCAAGAGCGAGGAGCAGATGGCTCGACTCATGGAAATGAGTGTGCAGCAATATCAGCAGGAGTTTCCTGAGGAGATAGAGCGATATTTCGCCACCCTTCTATATATTAATAATGTGAAGAGGCTATCGGCGGGTGAACTGCTGGATGCCCGGAAGGAGCTCATCAAGGAGGTGCCCCAAAACTTGCAACTCGCCTTTGCCCGCTATGTGAGCGACATCCGACAGCTGGGAGCCCAACTCATTCACATCGACTTCACAGCCGATGAACTGAAGCAACTGTTGTCTGCCACCGTCAAGTGGCATCTCATCGAGGAGGAGCTTTACACGCTGTATCATCCTGAGCGCATCGTGCCCACCCTGAATAATCAGGTATTCTTCTCCGTACAGAATGGCACTCCTATAGATATGGAGCAGCTGAGGGAGAGAATGGAGAAGATGGTGGATATGGTTACGCGCAAAAACCACTGGTTCTGTGTATGGTGTGTGCTGAAACATCACAACTTGCTGCGAGATACCCAGAATTTCAATGCCTTTGCCCATCAGATGATGAGCCGGGAGTGGTTTGGCGACATCGATGAGCGCTATACCTTTTCGGGCGATACCCTGCGCGAGTATCGCCGCTACTTCTCGGATATAGACTTCAAGGAGTGGGATAATGATGATTTTATGGCAGAAAGAGCCGCCTTCGGTATGAAGAAATGGTCGCCCAATCTCTGCCAGCAATTCACCAACTTATGCTATCAGATGGACGAGGCGTTCTGCGGTTAGAACTCTGCATCTATCAATCTGTCGCAGAAGTATTCTGGCGATAGATATCCCTCTATCAAAAACGGATTTGTCTGTACCATAGTTATTTACACCATTATGGATTTTACGTAACGAAGATTTAATAATGCTGCAAAGTTAGCAAAAAGTTTTTGTAACGGGGGCATTTCTAAAAACTTTATTACTAATTAACTATTTAGATTATAAAGAAGTATAAGGAATTAAGCACAGTCTAATATGATGCTCATGATAAAAGTCTTATTTTTTGCAGTGATAGCAGTTCCTAGTTTTGCGAGTTATAAAACTAGGAACTGTTACGATTTATTTTCCTAAAACAATCTTTTGTCCATTTCGTATATATATTCCCTTGGAACTTGGACTTTCAACAACATTACCCATCATATCGTATAAATTGTCGCTATATTTTTCTGTCTTATAGATATGATTAATGCCAGAGATAATAGGATTTCCTTTTCCATTAAGTTTTGGGTATAAGTCAGAATTTACTTCTTGTCCCCATGGTGAAGGATTTTGTCCCTCATTCAACAAAACGCAAAGCTTTCCTGAAGCAAAATCCTCTGCTGTTTTTGCTACGCCATTTGTAAGGTTAACTATTCCTTCTTGTTGCAGGTAATAACAATTGGAAAAGACATTATCAATAGGGTTATAAAAATTTGCAATGCCATATAAATCAGCATTCGTGGAATTTTCAGCAAAATTCAACTTGCCATAATTGAAAACATTTGTAATATTTATATTTTGAGGATAATCCTCCTTTGCTATTCCACAAACAGATTTTCCACCCCTTATTTCTCCTGCATTATAACAATTGAATATTTTTCTGTATTCTACTTCTGTGGAAAATCCAAAATTACCTGTCAATCCTACTGCGTCACCATCGCTTTGTATATTTCCTTCATTATAAGAGTTGGTTATTTTTATAGCTCCCCTTTCACACAATCCAGCAGCAAATTCCGCTCCTTTAATATCACCCTTATTAAAGGAATTGCTTATAGTTACCGAATTCTGATTACCTGTCAATCCTGCAGCTTTACCGTTGCATGTTATGTTGCCAGAGTTATAGCAACTATCTATTTGCACTTTTGTTGCTCCATAACCTCCATTGGGCACTAATCCTGCTACATATTTATTTTCATCTTGTTTTTTAAAATTGTAATTTATATCTCCTTCATTATAACAATTTTTGAAACAAACTGCATAATGAGAAAAAAATCCTAATAATCCAGCACTACCTTCTACATTTCCTTTGTTAAAGCATTTTTCGATATACAAAGTTTGGTCGGTACCATCACCTGCAATACCACCGATTAATCCTGAACCTCCTGTCACTTTTCCAGTGTTGTAGCAATTTCTCACATTTGTAAGATACATAGCTCCGCCAACTAGTCCACTACCATTGTCAATGTTACCGATATTTGAACAATCGTTAATTTCGAAAGCATATGTATAGTCTACCATACCGCTACCACCATATACATTTCCTTCATTATGGCAATCTTTGATATAGTGGGTCAGCAATTGTCCAAACAAGCCGCCAACCATGCCTCTGATAGATCCAGTTGATGTAATAATACCTTTGTTTAGGCATTTTTCAGTAATACCAAAACTTGAACCAGAACTAGATCCAGCAATAATACCACCAACGGAATAAGTACCTGTGATATTACCTATGTTTACAAGATTTCTTAAAGTAGAAGGTTTCTCTTTTGAATAAGCGGGATTCCATGCTGTACACATAATGCCTCCACAATCATAGTCGCTAACAATTTCGCCAGAGTTAGAGCAGTTTTCCATTAGAGATAACTCATATGATTCTCCGCAGATACCGCCTACTTGTGATCTTGGTGATGACAAAGTGGATGTAACCTTTATGTTTCCGGAATTTGCACAATTCCATATTTTGCATGTTCTATCTGTTGATGGTAAAGAAGAACAACTACCAACAATACCTCCTATTACGGGGTTAGTATTATCTCCTAAGTTAGAAATATAAATGGAAGCATCGTTAGTGCATCCATAAAAAACTCCTGATTCAATTTCTCCTGCTAGAAATCCGACATTTAAGTTTCCATCTAATTGTTGGCCATTGATAGAAAGTAGAGAGTTTGTGAATTTAATATTACATAATGTATCACAAGATGTTTTACCGAAAAGCCCCATACAAGCATAAGTTTTAGTATCTAAAACAAGGGAATCTTGGTATAATCCTTTAATCGTATGAACTTGTCCGTCAAAATTAGCTTTAAAATTATTATTAGAAGTACCTATTGGAACCCATTGCTTTGGTGTTCCCTCGCCAATGATAGTTCCATCTTTCTGAAATATAAATCCAGGATTTAAGTCAATGTCTTGACCTAAGACAAAGTATTGCCCACTATATGAAGTGCCATGATTTACATACCAAGCTAAATCCGCAAGTTGTTGTGCGTTGTTAATGACATAAGGATTGTCTTTTGTTCCCAGTCCTTCTTCATATGGTAATGATGTTATTTGCACATTTGGGTATTCCCAGCCAAATGCCTTTACTGAAGTAATAACAAACATAAAGATAAAAAGCAATGTTTTTGGGGGCATTGCAAGTCTCTTTGAAATAGGGATAATGTTAAATCTCTTCATAATTTAAAATATAAAAGTTCTTAATTGGGGACAAAGGTAGCGTTTTTTTTGTAAAATTCAAAACTTTTTTGTTTTTTTCTTCTAAAAATGTTTTTGAACTTTCATTTTAAAAGAAGTAGAGGGTAATTAAAATTATTGTTGTAAACTTGATGAGTCACCTTCACAGATAGAACTGGTACAAGTTCTATCTGTGAAGGTGACACCTCTTTAGTAATCCTGGATATATCCCTTGGTAAACATATCGTAGGATAGGGCTTCCAGCTCGGAGAGCGTCATGTGCTCCACGGCATGTTCTATCTTACGAATCAACTCATCTCTCTTGAAATCATCATTGTCGCTGAGGCGCGATGTAAATCTATTGCTCATCCTTTTTTACTTTGAACTTTGAAAATTGAACTTTGAAATTTATGATTACCCTTTTCGGGGTTAGTTTTCTTGACGTTCGTATGTATCTATCACGTTTCCATCATACTCCTCGTGGCTCACGGGGCGAATATTCTGGGGTAGGTGAGGGGCTTTTGTTCCGTCTGATACATACTTCTGGGTGGCTATCTCGATGCGGATTTCATCCCAGAGCCCTGCATCCAGGAATGACTGATGGGTGATGGATCCCCCCTCCACTATCAGGGATTGCACCTTATTATTATATAGATGCTCCATGATTTGCTGCAACACAGCCTCATTGCCCTGGCTGAAATCCAAGCCTTCGAAGCATGGATGATGGCGGTCGATGACCAAGCGCATCGGGTCCTTTCCGCTCCAATGGCGCACATTCAGCTGGCTGTGATCCCTCTCGTCAGTGATTCTGCCCACCAAGATGGCATCATTCTCTGCTCTCAACTTATGGGAAAGCATCTTGGTGAATGGGGTGGAGATGGCCATTCCCTTGCCCTCATTGTCCAAGAAGCCATTGGCAGTTTGCGCCCATTTCAGGATGATGTAGGGGCGATGGTGGGTATTGTAAGTGATGAATCGCTTGTTCAGCTCCAGGCATTCCTGCTCCAGTACGCCCACTGTAACCTCGATGCCAGCCTTGCGAATCTTCTTGATGCCACGGCCTTGCACCTGGGCAAAGGGGTCCACGCAGCCACATACGCAGCGGCGCACTCCCTTCCTGATCACCAAGTCGGCGCAGGGAGGAGTCTTGCCATAATGGGAGCAGGGCTCCAGGCTCACATAGATGGTGGCTCCCGGCAACAGATGCTCATCCCCTGGCCTTACAGAGGCAAAGGCATTCACTTCGGCATGGCCCTCGCCGCAGCGCACATGGTAGCCCTCACCAATGATTCTGCCATCTTCGCTCACGATGACGGCACCCACCATCGGGTTAGGTTTGGCATTCTGTCTGCCATTCTTCGCCAACTGCAGGCAGCGGCGCATATACATTTCGTCTATCTTATTTTGTTCCATTGTTCATATCTGTTTTGTATTACAAAGGTAATAAAATATCTCCAAATGGGAGCAAAAACTCAAATAAATGTCACTCGAAAAGGTAAAATAGCTGATATTTTGATATCTACATCAAGATTACATACGCTGAGGGAGAAGCTAAGCTGGTATATGATGACCCAACCACTGGCATCGAGGCTGCTCAGCAGGATGGCAAGGTTGTGATCTATAACCTTAATGGTATGAAGGTGCAAGCGAAAATATGCAGATGATTCGTTTGCACCTTTTTTTCGTTATTTATCAAACTTTTCCACCTTTTTATATTAAGTTTTCAAGAAAAAAGTGTACCTTTGTCCACAAATCAATAGTAGATGAAAACGTATCAAGAACTTTGGCAATCACTCACCCCGCTATATGATGCTGGCGAAGCGCAAGCTATCGTCCGCACGGTGCTTGATGTGAAATATGGTATGACGCTGACCGACATCATCTGTGGAAAAGTTAACGAGCTGTCCACAGATGAGGGGGGAAAGCTAGAGGCTATCATCGGAAGACTGCAACATGCCGAACCTGTACAATACATCCTAGGGGAAGCAGATTTTGCAGGCAGAACCTTCCATGTGGAGCCTGGCGTACTCATCCCTCGCCCCGAAACTGCCGAACTCTGCCAATGGATAGAGGCAGATAGCAAGGGCAAAGCAGCAGACAATGCCAACCCGGAGATGGCTCAAAGAAAGCAGATTCTAGACATCTGTACGGGTTCGGGATGCATCGCCATCACCCTGGCGCTAGATGTTCCGAATGCAGAAGTAGAGGGCTGGGACATTTCGGTAGATGCCCTGCGCATAGCTCAGGAGAATGCTAAGGCATTGGAAACCAAGAATGTAAGCATCAAGTATCGAGATGCCTTGCAGCTGATGGGAGATGCCGAGAAGGAGCAAGGCAAGTGGAATGTCATCGTGAGCAATCCGCCCTACATCTGCGATAAGGAAAAACAGGACATGGCTAAGAATGTACTTGATTATGAGCCAGATATAGCTCTCTTCGTGCCCGATGCCGACCCCTTGCGCTTCTATCGAGCCATCGCCCAGTATGCAGCTCTTGCCCTGAAGCCCGGTGGACGTCTTTATTTCGAGATCAATCCTATTTATGAAGAGGAAATGCGACTGATGCTCAGCGAGTTTAGCTACGCTAAGATAGAGACCAAGGTGGATGCTTTTGGCAAGAAGAGAATGATGAAATGCTTAAAAATGGAAAAGGAGTAAAATGATGGAATATGAAAGTTACAATAAGCCCAAGAGGGTTAAACGACCCATGACTGAGCAGCAAGCACTCTTGAAGCTCACCACCCTCTGCACCCAGTCGGAACATTGCTCGCAAGAGATGATGGACAAGATGAAGAAGTGGGAGCTCTCGGAGGATGCCATCGCTAGAAACATGGAGTTCTTGACACAGAAGAAATTCATTGATGATGAGCGGTTTGCCCGTTTCTTTATCAATGACAAGATAAAATACAATAAGTGGGGACGCCGAAAAGTGGAGCAAGCTCTGTGGATGAAACGCATCCCCAAGGATATTTCCGATCCTATCTTTGATGAGATAGAGGACGACCTCTACATGGAGACACTCTTGCCGCTGTTGAAGAATAAGTATAAGACCATCAAGGCTAAGAACGACTATGAGCGCTCGATGAAGCTTATTCGTTTTGCCATGGGCAGGGGATATAGCATCGACTTGATTCGCAAGTGCATCGACCAGCTGGGTATGGACGATGACTTTGATATGGAATAAAAGGTATATGAAGTGGTTGGGTAAGAGCTTGTTGCAAAGGCTTTTAGACATGGCAATCCCTGAAAAGTGCGCTGTTTGTGGTGCTCGCTTGCGGGGTAGCGAGGAGCATATTTGTGTTTCTTGCCTCTCAGCCCTGCCCTTTACTGATACTTGGAAAAATCCTGCCGAAAATGATATGGCAAAGATGTTTTGGCATCAGATGCCGGTAGAGCGGAGTTGTGCGCTGTTTTATTACAAGAGTCATACTCCTTCCTCCCATGCCATCTATAGTCTTAAGTACAATGGGCAGCCCGATATGGGGCGATTTCTGGGCAGACTGCTTGGTAAGTATGCCCAACAAGTGGATTTCTTTGAGGGAATAGATGCCATCATTCCTATTCCTCTAGCCAAGAGGAGAATAGAGGAACGTGGTTATAACCAGTGTGTTATGATAGCTGAAGGGCTAAGTGAGGTGTGCCATCTCCCCATCTTGCAAGATGCCGTGGAGCGAGTATCTTTTCTGGAAAGTCAGACGCATAAGAATCGTTGGCAGCGTCGAGAGAATGTGGAGCAAGTGTTCCGGCTTACGGGCAAGGCTGACTTGCAGGGCAAGCATCTGCTCATCGTGGACGATGTTTGCACCACTGGAGCTACTATTTTGGCTTGTTGTGAGGAGCTGATGAAGGCAGAAAACGTAAAATTTAGCGTGCTTACTGTAGGATTAACAGAGAGTTAAAACAATTTAACCCTCAATAGTACCTTAATCTGCAAAAAGAATTGTACCTTTGCAAATAAAATAACATTTTAATCCTTATATGATTATGGACAAACTAAAGAAAGAATTTGCATCTAAGTTGTTGAAAGTTAAGGCTATCAAGTTGCAGCCTAACGATCCATTTACATGGGCTTCTGGTTGGAAGTCACCATTCTATTGCGATAATCGCAAGACACTCTCCTTCCCAGAGCTCCGCAACTATGTGAAGTTGGAGTTGGTACACGCTGTCTTGGAGCAGTTCCCAGAGGCTGATGCTGTGGCTGGTGTTGCCACTGGAGCCATCGCACAGGGAGCATTGGTTGCCGACGAATTGAACTTGCCTTTCGTTTATGTTCGTTCAAAACCAAAGGATCATGGTATGCAAAACCTCATCGAGGGTCAGCTCGATCCTAAGGCTAAGGTGGTAGTGGTAGAGGACTTGATTTCTACTGGTGGTAGCTCACTCAAGGCTGTGGAGGCTCTTCGCCAAAATGGCAATGAGGTTATCGGTATGGTGGCTAGCTATACATACGGTTTCCCTATCGCCGAGAAGGCTTTTGCCGATGCTAACGTGAAGCTCGTTACCCTGACCGACTATGAGCACGTAGTGGAAGAGGCTCTGGAGACTGGCTATATTGCTCAGAGCGATGTAGAGTTGCTTCACGAGTGGCGCAAGGACCCAGCTAACTGGAAGAAGTAATACCCATTTATCCGACTATAAATAGATGAGTACAAGTACATTTGAAAGTAATATCAAGCAGATTCCTCACAAGCAGGAATCTGTTTTCAATACTTTGAGCGATCTCAACAATCTGCAGATGCTCAAGGACAGATATGAGCAGGTAAAAGACCAAATCCCTGAGGATAAGCGCAAGGAGATGGAGAAGATCAAGGATCTGAAGTTTGATTCTGACAGCATCTCTATCTCTGCTCCTATGGTGGGTGAGGTCAAGATGCGCATCATCGACCGTGAGTTCCCTAAGACAATCAAGTTTGAGACCGAGAACAGCCCTATCCCATTCAATTTCTGGATACAGCTGCTCCCTACAGGAGAATTCTCATGCAAGATGAAGCTTACCATCAAGGCTGAGCTCAATATGTTTATCAAGGGTATGGTGAAGAAACCTTTGCAGGAAGGCATCGAAAAGGTGGCTGATGCTTTGGCGATGGTGCCATATCAGGACTAGAATTAATTAAGATTTAATAATTAAGAATTAATAATGGCACATAAACTTTGGGAAAAGAACTTTGAAGTAAACAAGGAAATCGAGCGCTTCACCGTGGGACGTGATCGTGAATTGGATCTCTATCTTGCCAAGTATGATGTATTGGGCAGTATGGCTCATATCACTATGCTCCAGAGCATAGGGCTCTTGGAGAAAGATGAGTTGACTCAACTCCTTGCCGAACTCAAGAATATCTATGCCATCGCCGATAAGGGCGAGTTTGTTATCGAGGAGGGTGTAGAGGATGTACATTCCCAAGTAGAACTGATGCTCACCCAGAAGTTGGGTGATATGGGCAAGAAAATCCACTCGGGTCGTTCTCGCAATGACCAGGTTTTGGTAGACCTCAAGCTCTTTACTCGCCATGAGTTGAAGGAGATAGTGGACGCAGTGAAGATTCTCTTCGATGAGTTGATACAGAAGAGCAATCTGTATAAGAATGTATTGATGCCTGGTTATACGCATCTTCAGGTGGCTATGCCTTCATCATTTGGCTTGTGGTTTGGTGCTTATGCAGAGAGCCTTGCCGATGATATGCTTTTTCTCCAGGCTGCTTATCGCATGACCAATCGCAACCCTCTGGGTAGTGCGGCTGGCTATGGTAGCTCATTCCCTCTGAATCGCTCCATGACTACCGAGCTTCTGGGCTTTGACAGCATGGACTATAATGTGGTTTATGCACAGATGGGACGTGGCAAGATGGAGCGTAATGTGGCATTCGCTATGGCTACCGTGGCTGGTACATTGGCAAAGATGGCTTTCGATGCCTGCATGTTCAACTGCCAGAACTTCGGTTTTGTGAAGTTGCCTAAGGAGTGTACCACTGGTTCCAGCATCATGCCTCACAAGAAGAACCCTGACGTATTCGAGTTGATTCGCGCCAAGAGCAATAAGCTCCAGAGCCTGCCACAGCAGGTTATGCTCATCATGAACAACTTGCCAGTGGGCTATTTCCGTGACCTTCAGATTATCAAGGAAGTATTTCTTCCAGCCTTTGATGAGTTGAAAGACTGCCTTCAGATGGCGGCTTACATCATCAATAAGATGGAGGTCAATGAGCATATCCTCGATGACTCTCGTTACGATCCTATGTTCTCTGTAGAGGAAGTGAACCAGCTTGCGGCTAACGGAATGCCATTCCGCGATGCTTACAAGAAGGTGGGCTTGGAGATTGAGGCAGGCGAATTTAAGCCTAATAAGGATATTCATCATACCCACGAAGGAAGTATTGGCAATCTCTGCAATGACCAGATTCAGGCATTGATGGAGAAAACTCTCTCCGAGTTCCACTTTGAGCGCATGGAGAATGCTGAGAAGAATCTCTTGAAGTAAGTAAACTATTAGTATAAGGTATTCTTATATATAATGATAGAATATATACAATGAAAGATTCTTATATATATAATAAGGTGAAGAGCATGATGGTCATGATGGTGGTCATCATGCTCTTTTTCTCTTCTTGTGGTGCGGAGAATAGCATTAGTACGCAGTATCCTTGCCAGTTTATCTTCCGCACCGAGTTGCATCCTGGTACAAGTATAGAGACAGCACTCAATGGAGCTGGAGTCTATACCATGGTTAGTGCGCAGAAGAAGAATGGGGCGTGGCACATCTATTCTACCCTGAATGATGGCAAGAATCAGACGGATGATTATACGCTCTCCACGGCTAAGGAGAATTATGCCAATTATTCCTATCTGGGAGCAGGCAGTGATGCCAAGAATCCACTGAACAATGGTTTTATTCTCGGATTGTCCAACTTCAATGGACCTGTGGCTTGGGATCGCCAGTGCCCTAATTGCATCCTTCAGTATGGTGGAACCAACTATCCTTTGGCTTGGACGGGAAATCGCCAGTATGTTATTTGCTCCAAATGCCATCGTACTTATTCGTTGGAAAATGGCACGATAACAGAGGGCGGGCAAGGCAAGGGTGACAAGGCTCTGATGCGCTATAGAGTGTCTTATGCAGGCATCGGAAGCATACTTTCTGTAGGCAATTAGAGGAAAAAGGGAAGAATTTGCGCTCATTTTTATTTAAAAAATGTAAAACCTTTGGTGATACGAAGAAATAACTGTACCTTTGCACTCGCAATTCTGCGGAAATAGCTCAGTTGGTAGAGCACGACCTTGCCAAGGTCGGGGTCGCGGGTCCGAGTCCCGTTTTCCGCTCTAACTCTTAACGTTTACCATGCCGCAATGGTGGAATTGGTAGACACGAGGGACTTAAAATCCCTTGGCCAGTAATGGCTGTGCGGGTTCGAGTCCCGCTCGCGGCACCCTTAAAATTTTTCAATATGAAAAAATTTGCTTATCTCCTTATATTTTTAGTTTCAGTTCTTCTTACTAGTTGTGGTACTAGAAGTGGTTATTTTAAGCTTGAAGGCAAGTTTTTGAATATGAATCAAGGTGAGTTTTATGCATATAGTCCCGATGGAGGGTTTGAGGGTGTTGATACGATCAAGGTAGTTGGTGGTCGTTTCACATTCGAAAAGCCTTGTAAGGACAGCTATACCATCATGATTGTTTTCCCTAACTTCTCTGAGCAGCCTATCTTTGCTGAGTCTGGCAAGTCCGTGGATATCAAGGCTGATGCTTCCCATCTCAAGGAGATGGAAGTGAAAGGCACCAAGACGAATGAGTTGATGTCTAAGTTCCGCAAGAGCGTTATCAGCGCTACGCCTCCCCAGGAGAAGCAGCAAGCAGAGGATTTTATCAAGGAGAATCCTTCTTCCGTAGTTAGTTTGTTTCTCATCAAGCGTTATTTCTTTGCCGATGTTACGCCAGATTATAAGAAAGTAAACTCTCTTTTGAGCATTTTGGATAAGGATTTGGCTAAAAACAGACTCTTTACGCTGATGAAGAAAACTGCTGAGGTGATGGGAAAGGCTAATGTGGGCAGCGCTTTGCCTTCTTTTACAGCTTATGATGTCTATGGCAAGCTGATTTCTTACGCCGAGCTTTCTAGTGCCCCTGTGGCTGTGATTTATACTTGGGCTACCTATAATTATGATAGCCAGGATATGCAGCGAGAGTTGAAAAGAAGACAGAAAAAGTCTAACGGCAAGCTCCGTCTGATGGGTATCTGCCTGGATGCCAGTAAGTATCAGTGCAAGGATAATTTGAAACGAGATTCTATCACAAGCCCGGTGGTTTGTGAAGGAGATATGATGGACGATAAAACGATGGCTAAGTTGGGATTATCTACTTTGCCCGACGTGATTCTTCTCCAGAATGGCAAAATAGTAGCCCGTAGCATCAATAAGCAAGAGCTTTATCGCAGGCTCGATCAGTTGCTCCGTTAGATGTAGCGAGCTTTTCAATAACCTAATTAATACTGAGAGCTTATGTTGGTAAAAACGTACTGTGCCGCAGTCAATGGCTTGGAAGTTACCACGGTAACTGTAGAAGTAAGTCTTAATAAAGGTGTGATGTATCATCTCACTGGACTTGGTGACGAATCTGTAAGAGAGAGTCGTGATCGTATAGCTGCTGCGCTCCAGTATAGCGGTTTTCGCTTTCCTATAGCCGATATTACCATCAACCTGGCTCCGGCCGATTTGAGAAAAGAAGGAAGTAGTTTCGATCTTCCTTTGGCCATTGGCATTATGGGAGCCAATGGCAATATTCCTGAAGATCATCTGAAAGAGTATATGATGGTGGGCGAATTGAGCCTGGATGGTACTTTACAGCCCATCAAGGGTGCTCTTCCTATAGCTATTAGGGCTAGGGCTGAGCATTTCAAGGGTCTTATTGTGCCCGAACAGAATGCCCGAGAGGCAGCTGTGGTCAATAATCTGGAGGTGTATGGCATGAAGAATCTCTTTGATGTGATACAATTTCTGGGTGACAGAATCACCGCTGAGCCTACTTTTGTGGATACTCGCAAGGAATTTTACGAGAATCAGATACATTGTGATTTCGATTATGCAGATGTGAGAGGACAGGAAAATGTGAAAAGAGCCCTTGAGGTGGCAGCTGCCGGCGGTCATAATCTGATTATGGTGGGGCCTCCGGGATCAGGAAAAAGCATGATGGCTAAGCGATTGCCGTCCATTCTGCCTCCTCTTACTCTTTCTGAAAGCTTGGAAACTACTCAGATTCATTCCATAGCAGGCAAATTGGGTAGGGATGTTTCGCTGATAGCGCAGCGTCCTTTCCGTTCTCCTCATCATACTATCTCGCAAGTTGCTTTGGTGGGCGGTGGTACCAAGCCACAGCCTGGTGAGATTTCTTTGGCTCATAATGGTGTTTTGTTCTGTGATGAGCTGCCTGAATTTAACAAGACTACTCTAGAAGTGCTCCGTCAGCCACTGGAGGATAGACATATTAGCATTTCTAGAGCCAAATATTCCATTGATTATCCTTGCTCGTTTATGTTTGTGGCGAGTATGAACCCTTGTCCTTGTGGTTATTATGGTGATCCTACGCATCATTGTGTTTGTACTCCAGGGCAGATTCAGCGCTATATGAACAAGATTTCTGGTCCTCTTTTGGATAGAATTGATATACAATGTGAGATTTCACCCGTTCCTTTCAAGGATATTTCTAAGGCAGCTCCTGGAGAACCGAGTGCAAAAATTAGGGAAAGAGTAATCAAAGCTCGTGAAATCCAGGCAGTTCGATTCAAGGATTTTAAGGGCATCCATTGTAATGCCCAGATGTCTGAGCGTATGATTCATCAGTTTGCTGAACCTGATGAGGCGGGCGTGGAATTACTTCGAATGGCCATGGAGAAGCTCTCGCTCTCTGCTCGTGCCTATAATAGAATACTCAAAGTGGCTCGCACTATAGCTGATTTGGCTGGTAGTGAGCGTGTTATGCCTGATCATTTGGCTGAAGCCATTGGTTATCGTACACTGGATAGAGGCGATTGGGCTGAGAGAGGACATATTTAATAGGTGTATATTTCTTGTTTTTTAATATCTCTGATTTGTCTTTTTATTACCACAAAAAGTACAAATTGCCAAAATTACAAGCAAAATCGTATGAAAATATCGTCTAAAAAGTGGTAAATATTGTTGGATTGGTGGTAATATCTGTTCTTTTTATTTGAGAAAAGTATAATTTGTGTCCTATTTGATTAAAATTTCCTCCTAGAGTATTACAAATCGTAGTATCTTTGCAATCGTAAAACAGAATCACTTTCAGCAGTGGTTAATTATTAACAACAAAAACTTTTAAGATTATGGATTGCATTTTTAGAATTACAAGCATCGTGAAGAAATTAGGTTTCGTTATTCTTCTGGCAGAGTTGGCTGTTATCGCCTTCATGAACTTCTAGAATAACTATCCTGATGATAACTATAAGAAATTGTTCTAGTTTCTTCTAGTATGTATATATATTGCTATATATAGGTATTAGTGAGTAAACTGGAAACAAAAAGCCTTGATTCGTCATTCTCGTGACGTCTCAAGGCTTTTTTGTGCCCTAGAGTGTGGGCATCACAGCAAGAAATACTGGGGCAGGTTTGTTACCTGCCCTCCTAGTATTTCTTGCTGGTAGATCTTCCTTTTTGTGATTTTTAGCGTGCGTATTTGTTAGAAACTTTGTGATTTCCCTCTTTTATGTTACTTTTAGTTGTTTAAATCCGACATTTATTTTTCTCTTTTCATAAATCTTGGTGGAAAAAATAGTGCGTAAAATCGTCCAATAGGTGGTGTGTTCTGTTGGAAAGGTGCTCGTTTTCGTTGTTTTTGCTTAGTTTTAAAACAATTTCTACCCCTAAAAGAGAATATTTCCTCCTCTACGAGTAAAAATTCTACTACCTTTGCAAACGTAAACGAACGACACACGAAAGTGCTAGTTCAAGTATTAACAACAAAACTAATAAAATTATGGATTGCATTTTTAGAATTACAGAAGTAGTAAAGAAAGTTGGTTTCGCTATTCTTATCGCAGAGTTGGCAGTTATCGCTTACATGAACGTAATGTAAGAATTCTCTCTTATATATAATAAGGAGGATTGCTTTTACGATGATTGTGCTGCTATAGATTATGGACTTGGAAGCAGCATAAAAATGGCTCTAGGCAGTGATGCCGGAGCCATTTTTGTTTGTATTCATTCCTTTTTCTTGCCTGTAATTATCCCTTTTCCTAGCTTTTTTCACCTTATTAATATATAAAGCCATGAAAAAGGGGTGAGAAAACTTCCTAATTTCCAACATTTTTTGTAATTTTGCACCCAAATAACAAAAATATATTAGCTAATATGGAACAAAAGAATTTCAAACGTACCACCGTTACTGCGGCTTTGCCTTATGCTAATGGTGGTGTACACATCGGTCACTTGGCAGGTGTTTATGTGCCAGCCGATATCTATGTTCGCTATCTTCGCCTCAAGAAACAAGACGTTGTTTTCATTGGCGGTAGCGATGAGCACGGTGTGCCTGTTACTATCCGTGCCAAAAAAGAGGGTATCACTGTACAGGAGGTGGTAGACCGCTATCATAATCTGATCAAGAAGAGTTTTGAGGACTTCGGTATCTCTTTTGATATCTACAGCCGTACTACTTCTAAGATTCACAATAAGTTTGCTTCTGATTTCTTCCGCACTCTTTATGATAAGGGCGTTTTGGAGGAGAAAGTTGAGGAGCAGTTCTGCGATGAGGTTACTGGTGAGTTCTTGACCGACCGTAATATCGTGGGTACTTGTCCTCGCTGTGGTGCAGAAGGTGCTTATGGCGACCAGTGCGAGAAGTGTGGTGCTACACTCTCTCCAGAAGAGTTGATCAACCCTACCAATAAGAACAATCCTGGTCATGGACTCGTGAAGAAGCCTACCAAGAACTGGTATCTCCCATTGGGTAAGTATCAGGACTGGCTGAAGCAGTGGATTTTGGAAGGTCACAAGGAGTGGCGTACCAATGTTTATGGTCAGTGCAAGAGCTGGTTGGATATGGATCTTCAGCCACGTGCCATGACTCGTGATTTGGATTGGGGTATTCCTGTGCCTGTAGAGGGAGCCGAAGGAAAAGTGCTCTACGTCTGGTTTGATGCACCTATCGGCTATATCTCTAATACTAAGGAACTTTGCGATGCCAACCCTGAGAAGTGGGGACCATGGCAAAAGTGGTGGCAGGACCCAGAGACACGCCTTGTTCACTTTATTGGTAAGGACAATATCGTGTTCCACTGCATCATCTTCCCTACCATGCTGAAGGCTCATGGCGACTATATCTTGCCTGATAATGTGCCAGCCAATGAGTTCTTGAATCTGGAGGACGATAAAATTTCCACCTCTCGCAACTGGGCTGTTTGGCTCCACGAGTATCTCGTAGACTTGCCAGGCAAGCAGGATGTTCTTCGCTATGTATTGACAGCCAATGCCCCTGAGACTAAGGATAATAACTTCACTTGGAAGGATTTCCAGGAGCGCAACAACTCTGAGTTGGTAGCTGTGTATGGTAATTTCGTGAACCGTGCTCTCCAGCTCACCAAGAAGTATTGGGGTGGTGTGGTTCCTGCTTGTGGCGAATTGCAGGAGGTAGATCAGAAGGCTATCGCTGAGTTTAAGGATGTAAAGGAGAAGGTGGAGCAGTATCTCGACGTCTTCAAGTTCCGTGAGGCTCAGAAGGAGGCTATGAACTTGGCTCGTATCGGTAACAAATACATCACAGAGTGTGAGCCTTGGAAGGTTTGGAAGACCGATCCTAAGCGCGTGGAGACCATCTTGAACATCTCTCTCCAGCTCGTAGCCAACCTTGCCATCGCCTTTGAGCCATTCTTGCCATTCTCTTCAGAGAAGCTTCGCAAGATGATCAACATGCCTAACTTCGAGTGGAGCCAGCTGGGCAGCACAGAGCTCTTGAAGGCAGGCGACCAGCTCGGCGAGCCAGAGTTGCTCTTCGAGAAGATAGAGGATGAGGTAGTGGAGAAGCAGCTCCATAAACTCGCTGATACTAAGAAGGCTAACGAGGAGGCTTCTTATACTCCAGAGCCTATCAAGCCAGAGGTAAGTTTCGATGATTTCGAGAAGCTCGACATCCGTGTGGGCCATATCTTGAACTGCGAGAAGGTGAAGAAGTCAAAGAAGCTCTTGAAGTTTACCATCGACGATGGTACTGGCACTGAGCGCACCATTTGCTCAGGTATCGCAGCTTATTATGAGCCAGAGCAGCTCATTGGCAAGGACGTACTCTTCGTAGCTAACTTTGCTCCTCGCAAGATGATGGGCATCGAGAGCCAGGGTATGATTCTTTCTGCTGTCAATTTCGATGGCAGCCTGAATGTTACCTCCCTCTTGGGTAAGGTAAAGCCAGGTAGCCAGGTGGGATAAGCTAGTGGCTTAAAAAGGCTAAGCTAGTAGTATCAAAAAGCTAAGCTAGTAGTTAAAATAAGTTCCTCCCTAGGGCACAAAAGTGCCCTCGGTGAGAGCACTTTTGTGCCCTGCCGAGGAACTAATCCAGGCATCTAGGATAGGCATTTCGTTCTATCCTAGATGCTTTTTTAATCTCTGAATAACACAGCTTGCGTTTTCTACCGCACACCTCACAAAAATGCTGTAACTCTAATGATTTTCAGTTGTTTATAAGTGTGAGGTGTCATGCTTGACACCTCACTCACACCTCACAACACCTCACACTTATTGCAGGAAACTAAACTACCATTTTTTCTATTCCTTATTAGTGAGGTGTTGTGAGGTGTGTGTGAGGTGTTGATGCCCACACATCACTGTTATATATCTCAGAGTATTAGTAAGTTACACGTGTTTTGTGAGGTGTGCGGTAGAAAACGCAAACTATGTCTATTGTGTAATTTTTTATAAAATATCGAGGCTTATGCGCCATACTGAGAGATAATTTATTACCTTTGTTTGTCATAAAAGATGAATAGAAGTATGATGAAGAAAGATTACGAACATATTGTTACTCTGTGGCCAGCTGGCAGGGAGGGGAAGAAGCGCATCCTGGTGTTCTCTCCCCATCCCGATGATGACGTGATAGCCATGGGTGGCACTATCCATCACTTGGTGGAGCAAGGGCATGAGGTGCATATAGCCTATCAGACATCTGGCAATATCGCCGTGAGCGATGAGGATGTAGACCTATATCTGAAAGAGCATCAGCAACTTGCAGCTGAAAACATACTGACCATCAAGGGGATGGTGCGTCGAGATGAGGCATTGGCTGCCTGCCTGTATCATCATATCCCTGAGCAGCAAGTGCATTTCCTCAATATGCCTTTTTATGAGACGGGGCAGGTAGAGAAGAAGCCACTAGGGGATGAGGATATCGCCATCATCCGTAGATTACTGGAGCAAGTGAAGCCCCATCAGATATATATGGCAGGCGACTTCAATGACCCTCACGATACGCATCGCAAGTGTACGGAGGCCATCATCAGAGCCCTGAAAGACGTGAAGGAATCTTCTTCTGCCGCGAATAAGAATTGGCTAGATTCTTGCCAGATATGGCTCTACAATGGAGCTTGGGATGAGTGGCCCTTGGAGCAGATAGACATGGCTGTGCCGATGACCCAAGAAGAGCTGATGCACAAGCGCGGAGCCATCCTCAAGCATCAATCGCAGATGGAGAATGCCCCCTATAAAGGCGATGATCAGCGCCTCTTTTGGCAACGCTCTGAACAGCGCAATAGAAAAACTGCCCAGCAGTTTGCTGAGCAGGGTGTAAAACCTCATTACGAGGCTATGGAGGCGTTTGTGGAGTATTTATCCCCGATGCTTGTCTAACCATATAGCCACTTCCCTAAGTAGGTAAAATGACCTACTTAGGGAAGGGATTCAAAGGGTGAGAGTCTTTTTATAAGTCTTCTCCGAATGCCTGTGCATAGATGCACTTCAAGTTTTTGCTTAGTTGCTCGGTGGAGCTGGCGCCTACCAATACGCTGGTTACTCCCTTCTGGTGTAATATCCATGCCAGTGCCATCTCGGCTAGGGTTTCTCCACGGCTGGCTGCCTGCTCGTTCCATCCCTTTAGTTGTTCCAACAGTTCGGGGGTGAGGGCTGAGTGCTTTAGGAAGTGCTCCTTTGCCATGCGGCTATCAGATGGGATGCCCTTCAGATAGCGGTCGGTGAGGAGACCTTGCGCAAGAGGGGAGAAGGAGATGAAGCCGATGCCATGCTCCTGGCAGTAGTCGAGGATGCCCTCCTCTTGTGGAGCGCGATCCAGCATGTTGAGTCTGCCTTGGTATATCAAGAGAGGGCAATCACGCTCACGCAGATACTTATCGGCAAACTTCAATGCCTCTAGTGGCCATCGGCTGATACCGAGATAGAGAGCCTTGCCCTGCTTCACGATGTCTACCATCGCCTGAAGCGTCTCCTCCAGAGGGGTGTTAGGGTCGTAACGATGACTGTAGAAGAGGTCTACATAGTCCAGGTGCATGCGCTTGAGACTCTGGTCTAGACTGGCCATCAGATACTTGCGAGAACCCCAGTTGCCGTAAGGGCCTTCCCACATGTCATAGCCCGCCTTGCTGGCGATGAAGAGTTCGTCACGGTAGGGGCGAAAATCATCCCCCATCAGTCTGCCCATCGTCTCCTCGGCACTGCCGTATGGAGGACCATAGTTGTTGGCTAGGTCGAAGTGGGTGATGCCGTGGTCGAAGGCATAGTGGGTGATGGCACGGCTGCGCTCGTATGGGTCTACGCCGCCAAAGTTGTGCCAGAATCCGAGGCTCACCTTAGGCAGCAGCACACCGCTCTTGCCGCATCTCTGGTACATAGCCTCGCTCTCGTCGTAGCGATGAGCGGAGGCTGTATAAGTTCCTTTTAAGTCCATAATTATGTTCGTTTTGAAGGCTTCTTTTGACTTTGATTACTTCAGATACTCGCCGAAGTCGGTGAGTCGCATATCTCCCTTCTTCAGGAAGGTGTCGTGCATAGCCAGGGCGGCACGCATGCTCTGAGGCTCGTGTCCCTTCTCTGCGAATTTCAGATATTCACGGAGCATAGGGCGATAGTCCGGGTGCGCACAGTTTTCGATAATCTCCTTGGCACGGCGCAATGGACCCTTGCCACGGAGGTCGGCAATGCCCTGCTCCGTTACGATGACATCCACATCGTGCTCGGTGCTATCCACGTGGCTGCACATAGGCACGATGGCTGAGATGCATCCATTCTTGGTGGTACTCTGAGTGGTGAAGATGGAGATAAAGCCATTGCGCTCATAGTCGCAAGAGCCACCGATACCATTCATCAACTTGCTGCCGCAGATGTGGCTGGAGTTCTCGTTGCCATAAATGTCGCACTCGATGGCGGTGTTCATGGCGATGACTCCCAAGCGGCGAATCACCTCTGGTGAGTTGGAAATCTCGCTCTGGCGGATGGTGAGGTGCTGCTTGAAGTAGTCGATGTCGTCATACACCTCTTTTAATGTATCGTTGGTTACGGTGAGCGAAGAGCAAGAGGCATCCTTGATTCTGCCCTCACGCATGTATTTTACCACGGCATCCTGTACCACCTCGGTATAGACGCTGAACACAGGCACGTTAGGATTCTGTCCCAATGCCTCAAGAACTGCATTGGAAGTTACGCCCACTCCGCTCTGCAAAGGCAGGAACTGAGGAGGAATATGCCCCTTCTTCAGGTCGCTGACCAGGAAATCGGCAACGTTATGCCCCATCTGCTCGGTTATAGGGTCGAGAGGCTTGAAAGCACGCGCCTCCTCCGGAATGTTGCATTCCACCACACCGATAATCTTATGTGCATCAATCTCTACATATTCCTTGCCGATTCTATCACCTACATTCATAATAGGAATAGGCGTGCGGAACGGGCATTCTGCTATCTCATATACATCGTGCAGATAGCGGGAAGCAGGACTGTGGAAGGTATTCTTCTCGATGAGCA
>URLG01000029.1 GCA_900548535.1 Candidatus Segatella intestinihominis
TTGTTGCTCAGGTACTTATAAATAAAGTTAAATCAAAGTGTTGCGGAATTAAGGTACTTAAATTTATCGCCGACAAAGGTACTACTTTTTTCTGAACCCACCAAAGAAAAATTCAAAAAATATTTTCAAGCTGTATATACAAGAAATCCCTTACACTTACAGTTCTTGCAGTTTTTTCGAAACCTATCTGCATCAGCTATTTAGAGGTATCTTATTATTTATATTAATATATAAATATATAAGATAACTATCTTTACTTACAATCCGACACCCTGGATATATGCCTCGAAAAAACTGCAAGAACTGTAAGTGCAAGATTTTTTCGAGGGGATGACGAGAGAAGAAGAATGATGATGAGAGAAGAAGAATGATGATGAGAGTCCATGCTTGATATGAGAGGAACTATACTTGATATGAACTCTATGCTTGATGAGAAGGAGAACTATGAGATAAGCGGAGAGAAACGGCGAATTACACTTTTTAACATTTCATCGTGCGAAAACGGGTCCTTAACTCGGGGCGGAATTTGGAGGAATGCAGAAAAAGCAGTACCTTTGCATCGTCATTCAGAAACAATGGACTCGTCCAAAACTTCCATGACTTCAAATCAATATCACATCAGTAACAAAAAATTAAATTAACCACTAAAAAACAAAAAGCATTATGAAAAAAGAAACTTGGAAACAGATTCTGCAAATCGTCATCACCATCCTCACCGCCATCGGCACTACCCTCGGGGTGACATCGTGCGTGGGGGCTTAGCAGGGAGCAATGCTGGGAGGGCAGGTTTACCTGCCTGCCCCAATGAAAAAAGATGCAGTAATATTAATTTAATCACTTAAAAAACAAAGACAGATTATGGCAACTAACAGCAACAAGGGAACTATCATGTATCGTAAGGTGGCACGCACTCCTCAGACCGGAGAGAACAAGGGCAAGACCCTCTACTACGCCACCGCAGTAACTAATCGCGAAGTGAGCTTCGAGGAGTTTATCTCCCACATCGCCAGCCACAACACGCCTTACTCCCGAGGCACCATCAAGGGTCTCACCACCGATGTCCTCGACTGCCTGCAGGAGCTCATCCTCGACGGCAAGAGCGTGCGTCTGGGCGACCTCGGACTCTTCAGCATCGGCATCAGCTCTCGCGGCGAAACCACCGCTGCCAAGGTAACTGCCGACAGCGTGCAGGATGTACACCTCATCCTCCGCAACACCAAGAGCTGGAGCAACAAGGCTCTCCGAGAGCTCGTGAACCTCAGAGCCTACAACTCCTACGGCACCGACACCGATGCCGACGCAGGCCCTACCAACCCAGGCGACCCTGGCTCCAAGGGCGATGGCGGAGGCACCACCCAGCCAGGCGGCGAAGACTCAGGCAATGTAGGTCTCTAGCAGACCTACCCCCTCAAAAAATGCAAGCGCAGCTAGCTTCACAGCCGGCTGCGCTTTGTGTATATTTTTTTAAAAACTAAAGGTTAATGCCTCCGCTGAGGCATAATCCCACGAACTATCTTTCTATCTTATCACCTTCACTTCCCCATTCTTAGCTATCTTAACGATGCTAGAAGGCTTGTGAGGCTTGTGCTCCTGTCGGCGAGTCCAGCACACATAGTCCACAGCCTCGAGTATCTCAGGGGCTATGTCACGATAATTCTGGGCGGCAGGCTCGCCGCTCACATTGGCGCTGGTGCTCACGATAGGCTTCTGGAAGCGGTAGCAGAGCTGCTTGGAGAATGGCTCATAGGTTACGCGCATGGCGAGCGAGCCGTCCTCAGCCACCAGGTTGGTGGCCACTCCGCTGGCATCATCCAGTATCACCGTGGTAGGCTTCACGGGCATGGCTGCATCGATGAAGTCCCAAGCCACCTGAGGCACGTTGCGGAAGTAACGAGCCATGCGGTCGGCAGAGTCTATCAAGCAGATCAGAGCCTTGGAGTCATTACGTTTCTTTATCTCATACACCTTTTTCACAGCCTCAGGATTGGTGGCATCACATCCGATGCCCCACACGGTATCCGTAGGATAGAGTATCACTCCGCCCTTGCGCATACACTCCACGGCATTCTTAATATCTTCTTCTTGTGTCATAATTTATTTTTTTTAAGTTGAAGGTTGAAAATTGAGAATTGAAATTTATGATATGTATTAATAAGTTGCATTTCATAAATTTCAACTTTCAACTTTCAATTTTCAATTAATTAAAAATCTTCACTCTCCGATTTCATGCACTCATAGTAGGCGATGTCCTTCATGCCATTGAGGAAGGCGTCTACTGACATACGCTTCTTGCCGCTGAGCTGGAGCTCGAAGATGTCGAGCCACTTGTCCACGCAAGCCACCTGCAGATGCTTGTCCTCCACACGGAGGCTGCCCACTGGAGCCATGCCTCTGCCCTCTTCGCTCACACGAGAGTCGAATATCTTGAGCACCATCTCCTTGGCAGCGCTCTTCTTGCGAGCCGGATGGTTGGTAGGGTCGGGCATCTTGAAGTCTTGCCCTGCCTCTGCCTCATCGTCCATGAATACCACCACAGGCTCCTTCCTCTTCAGCTCGGTCCATGCGCCCGGATATGGGGAGAGACCACGGATGAAGTCGTGTACCTGCTGAGCCGTCTTGTGGAAGTCGATGCGGCAGGTGTCCTTGAATATCTTAGGGGCAGATTTCAGCTCCTCTCCCTCGCCTATCATCTCCTCCTGAGGCAGGGAGGAGAGATGGCCGTCGGATGCTATCAGCGCATCAATGGTCTCCAAGGCAAGCTCGGCACCGAGGCGCATCAGTCCGTCATAGACATACTCCACGTTGGCCTCCTCAGGGATGGCAAATCGCTTCTGCATGATGATGCGACCCGTGTCGATGTCATGGTCCAGGAAGAAGGTGGTCACGCCCGTCTCCTTCTCGCCATTGATCACCGCCCAGTTGATAGGCGCTGCGCCGCGATATTGTGGCAGCAGGGCGGCATGCACATTGAATGTGCCCAGTCTTGGCATCGCCCACACCACCTCTGGCAGCATGCGGAATGCCACTACCACCTGGAGGTCAGCCTTGTAGCTGCGGAGCTGCTCCACGAACTCAGGGTCCTTCATCTTCACGGGCTGGAGCACAGGCAGTCCCTTCGAGAGGGCATACTGCTTCACCTGCGAAGGCTGCAGCGTGTCCTGATGTCTGCCCACTGGCTTGTCGGGCTGCGTCACCACAGCCACCACGTTATATCCGCCCTCTACGAGCCTTTTCAGGGATTCCACCGCAAACTCGGGTGTACCCATAAATACAATTCTCAAATCTTCTTTTGTCATAAGTCCTTATCCCTCCTATATATATTTATTAATGAATTCATTCCATTATATCAGCAAGCGATACTGGGAGGGCAGGTGTATTTACCAGCCCAGTCAGCATTTCTTGCTGCCCCCCTTACAGCTGACAGTTCTTGCAGTTTTTTCGAGCCGTCAAAAAACTCCTAACTCCCAACTCCTAACTCCTAACTCCCAACTCCTAACTCCCAACTCCTAACTCCTAACTCCCAACTACTCCGCCGAGATGTCAGCCACGATATGCCTATACATCTCATATATCTTGGTACGGCTGATATATCCCTGCAGCTCGCCGCTCACATCCACCACTGGCAGCTGGGCGGCATCGGTCTGCTCAAACTTGCGCATCACCTCGTCCATCGAGTCGTGGGCGTTCAGCACCGCCGATGGCTGGAGCATCAACTGCTTCACCGAGAAGCGATTATACAGCTCCGTGCGGAAGATGATGTGCCTAATCTTGGTGATATCTATCACGCCCAGCAATACCCCCGCATCGTTGATGACCGGCAAGAAGTTATTATTACTGCGGCTTATCTCGCTCACCAGCTTGCTCATCGGCAGGTCAGCCTTGATGGGGTGATAGTCCTTCTCCACCAGGTTCCGCATGCCCATCAGCGTCAGGGCGGCGCGGTCCATGTGGTGAGTCAGCAGCTTGCCCTCCCTTGCCAGTCGCAGCGCATAGATGCTGTGGCTCTCGAAGATGCTGATGGTGAGGAAGGAGGAGATGCACACGATCATCAGCGGCATAAAAAGCTGATAACCACCCGTCAGCTCCGCTATCAGGAAGATGCCCGTGAGCGGCGCATGCATCACACCCGTCAGCACGCCCGCCATGCCCATCAACGTGAAATTCTGCTCGGGCGCGTAGACGCCCACCTCATTCACATTCCACAGTCGGGAGAAGAAGAAGCCCGCAAATCCACCGATGAAGAGCGATGGCGCAAAGGTTCCTCCACATCCGCCACTGCCATTGGTGGCTGAGGTGGCGAAGACCTTGGTGAAGGTCACCAGCCCGATGTAGAGTATCAGGAGCTTGTTGTGCCCATAGAAGAGCGAATTGCTCATCACCTGCCCCCACTCCGCTTCGTTCTGTCCCTTCAGGAGCAGATTGATGCTGCTATAGCCCTCGCCATAGAGCGACGGGAAGAGGAAGATGAGCGAGCTCAATATCAGTCCGCCAAACATCAACTTGATGTAAGGATACTGGCTCAGCTTGCCAAAGAACCCCTCGCAGAGCGACATGGTGCGCATGAAGTAGAGGCTCACGAAGCCGCAGAAGATGCCCAGCAGGATGCAGGCTGGCGTACGGTCCAACTGCCATGGATTGGTGAGCACGAAGTCGAAGAGGCTCTTAGAGCCATTGAATATGTATGTGAAGCAAGTAGCTGTGACACAAGAGATAAGAATAGGCAGCAGAGATGCCATGGAGAGGTCTACCATCAGCACCTCCAGCGTAAACACCAGTCCGGCTATCGGCGCCTTGAACACTCCGGCAATGGCGGCACTGGCTCCACAGCCCACGAGCAGTATCATCGTCTTCTTGTCCATGCGGAATATCTGCCCCAGGTTGCTGCCGATGGCAGAGCCCGTCAATACGATAGGCGCCTCGGCTCCCACGGAACCACCAAATCCGATGGTGATGCCAGATGCCACCACCGACGACCAGCAGTTGTGGCCCTGCAGCTTGGAGTTCTTGGTAGAGATGGCATAGAGCACGCGGGTGATACCATGCGAGATATTGTCCCTCACCACATATTTTATAAATAGGGAGGTGAGGTAGATGCCCACGATAGGGAACAGGAGGTAGAGCAGATTGTAAGTGCCCTTATTGAATCCCGACACCAGCAGCACCTGTATCTCGTGTACGATGGCATGCAGGAAATAGCCTGCCACCGACGCCAAAAAGCCGATGGCAAAAGCCAAGAAGAGTGTCATCTGGCGGTCGGAGATATGCTCCTTCTGCCAAGCCACCAACCGGGCCATCCTTCCCTGATTATTCTCAATATATTCTTCGTTCATTAATCATTTTTTTATTGAAAATTGAAAATTGAAAATTGAAAGTTTTGATTACCAGTCGAAATAATGCATATCATAAATTTCAACTTTCAACCTTCAACTTTCATATATATTAAAACTCCGATGTGAAGTGGAACTTGATGTGCTCGAAGTCCTGCTGCGCCATACTCAAGACATAGCCCGAGTCGGCGAGGAACACATCCCTGCCCTCTATGTCCTTGGCCATATACTGGTACTTGCGCTTCTTGAAGTTCTCCAGCTCCTTCTCATCATCAGCCTCTATCCAGCATGCCTTGTGCAGATGCACTGGCTCCCAGCGACACTTGGCATTGTACTCATTCTCCAAGCGATACTGGATCACCTCAAACTGCAACTGGCCCACGGTGCCCACAATGCGGCGACCATTGAACTGATTGACAAACAACTGAGCCACACCCTCGTTCATCAGCTGCTCCAATCCCTTCTGGAACTGCTTGCTCTTCATCGGGTCATCATTCTCTATGTACTTGAACAGCAGAGGCGAGAAGCTAGGCAATCCGCGGAAGTGAATCTTCTCACCCTCGGTCAGCGTATCGCCAATCTTGAAGATGCCATTGTCTGGCAGGCCCACGATGTCGCCAGGGTAAGCCTCGTCGATGGTGCTCTTGCGCTGCGCCATAAACTGGGTAGGCGAAGAGAAACGCACCGTCTTGTCCAGGCGCACATGATAGTAAGGCTGATTACGGACGAACTTGCCCGAGCATATCTTGCAGAAGGCGATACAAGAGCGGTGGTTAGGGTCGATATTCGCCGTGATCTTGAAGATGAAGCCCGTAAACTTAGGCTCCTCAGGCTTCACCTCGCGCTCCTCGCTCTGGGTAGGCTTAGGCGATGGAGCTATCTGAACGAAGCAGTCCAGGAGCTCCTGCACACCAAAGTTGTTCAGGGCAGAACCGAAGAACACCGGTGCCACCTCGGCAGAGCGATAAGTCTCCACGTCAAATTCTGGGTATACGCCGTCCACCAGCTCCAGCTCCTCTCTGAGCTGGGCTGCCTCGCGCTCGCCCACACGCTCATCCAGCTCCGAGGACTTGATGTCCACCTCCACTTTCTCCGTAACTCTCTGTTTGTTAGGAGTGAAGAGGTTAAGCTGATGCTCATATATATTGTATACGCCCTTGAATCTAGCTCCCTGACCGATAGGCCAAGACAGTGGGCGGACATGTATCTTGAGTTCCTCCTCCAGCTCATCGAGCACGTCGAATGGGTCACGTCCCTCACGGTCCATCTTATTGATAAAGATGATCACTGGGGTATTTCTCATGCGGCACACCTCCATCAGCTTTCGGGTCTGCGCCTCCACACCCTTGGCAGAGTCCACCACGATGATGGCAGAGTCCACGGCAGTCAGCGTGCGGTAAGTATCCTCGGCAAAGTCTTGGTGACCCGGGGTGTCCAGGATGTTCACCTTGTAAGGCTCGCCCGTCTGACCATCAGGCAGATAGTCAAATTCCATCACGGATGTAGATACAGAGATACCTCTCTGCTTCTCGATGTCCATCCAGTCGGATGTAGCCGTCTTTCTGATCTTATTGTTCTTGACGGCACCAGCCACCTGAATCTGTCCACCAAAGAGCAGGAACTTCTCAGTCAATGTAGTCTTACCAGCATCTGGGTGCGAAATAATCGCAAACGTTCTTCTTCTTTCTATCTCGTTCATATATATTTAATATGTGTCTATATCTTATATCGTTTTCCTAAATAATCTTTATTGAGGCAACCAAGAATTCTTAATTATTAATTATTAATTATTAATTCCCTTACATGTCATCGTCCTCAAATTTCAGTCCCTCGGTGCGGTCCTTGATATAGTAATCGCTGAGCAGACCCACGAAGGTAGTTATCTCCTTGATGGCACGCTCGGTCTCGGGGCTGATGGTCTTCTTCTGTAGTCGGAGCATCATCACTCCGTAGAGGGCATCCAGGCAGGTCTCTATCTCGTTGAGGTCCTTGTCGCCACGGTTGCGCAGCTCCACGATAAATGGCAGAACCTTATAGTACTCAGCGTTGTAGATAGGGAACTTGGTGCTCTGCAGCAGCATTCCGTGCAGGTCAATGACGTCCTTCAGTATCACCTTATTGATGTCCAGATGTCCGCTCTCACGCTTGCCCTCCTCATTCATCATGCGGATGAGGTTGCCAAACCAGTCTATCTCCTCCGCCTTCTGCTCCTCGCTGAAGTTGAAGCGCTCTATATACTGCTTCTTGATCACGGGCAGCGAGCATCCGTAAGCTCGGATGATGTCCTCTATCTGCCACATATATAAGAGGTATTCTGCGATACTCTTCTTTCTCAATTCTTGTGCTACAAACATTTTTCTCTAATGAATAATTAATAATTTATAATTAATAATTGTCTTTCCTCCATTAGAACTCAGGGAGGTGGTAGAGATTAAACACGGTGCCGATGAGGGCTATCACTGAGAAGATGATGACCACGCTTCCTATTACCTTATTAATAATAAGGATGCCATTGGTATCAAACTTGCCCCTCACCTTGTCGATGAGCCAAGTGAGCCCAAACCACCACAGCAAGGCTCCGAAGACGATGCTCAGATAGCCCACGCCCATCTCAAGCGGCATGTCGGGCACCACGAAGGCAAACTGGGCGAAGGCGGCCATGAAGAGGAACACGATGAGCGGATTGCTCAGCGTCACCAGGAATGCCGTGATGCCATTGTGCCAGAGCGTGCCCTGCTTGTTGCTGCTCTGATGCATGTTCTTGGTAGGATTGCTCTTGAAGCAATAGATGCCAAACACCAGCAGCAGGATGCCGCCAAATATCTGCAGATAGAACTTGTTCTGCGCATTGTTGACGAAATCCATCACAAAACTCATACCCAGACCCGTGAACAGAGCGTACACGATGTCGCTACATGCCGCGCCCAAGCCCGTCACGAAACCATACCAGCGACCCTTGTTCAGAGTGCGCTGAATACATAAGATGCCTACAGGCCCCATCGGAGCCGAGGCAATCACACCTATGATAATTCCCTTGAATATAAAATCAAGAATATTTATCTCTATTGGAAATGCTAAACTCATAACAGTGGGCAAAGTTACAAAATTTTAGGCATATCTTGCAACTTTTTGGGCTAAAAGTTCACTTTAGATAAAAATTTCTGCCCAAAAGCTTTGTTTTATGCAAACTTTTTCATATCTTTGTGCCAAAATTCAAAACATTCTAACTAATTAAGACATTAAACATGACAGAAAACGAACTTAAGCCCTACGTAATAGGTTTGGACCTCGGTGGAACAAACTCTGTTTTCGGCATCGTAGATGCACGAGGCGAAATCAAAGCTACAACTGCCATCAAGACTGGTGGCTATGACAAGGTAGAAGACTATGTGAAAGCTGCCGTAGAAGCACTCCAGCCTATCATCGACACCGTGGGTGGTATCGGTAAGATCAAGGCTATGGGTATCGGTGCTCCTAATGGCAACTACTATAAGGGCACCATCGAATTTGCCCCTAACTTGCCTTGGGCACACACCAGCGTGGTGCCATTGGCAGATCTCTTCAGCAAGGCGCTCGGTGGCATCCCAGTGGCACTGACCAATGACGCCAATGCAGCAGCCCTGGGCGAAATGACCTACGGCGTGGCTCGCGGCATGAAGAACTTCATCGACATCACCCTCGGTACAGGCGTAGGCTCTGGTATCGTAATCAATGGCCAGATGCTCTATGGCTGCGACGGATTCGCTGGCGAGCTGGGTCACGTCATCATGGTACGTGGCGAGGAAGGCCGCTCATGCGGTTGTGGCAGAAAGGGCTGCTTGGAGGCTTACTGCTCAGCTACGGGTGTGGCTCGCACAGCACGTGAGTTCCTCGAGAAGAGCGATGAGCCATCTCTGCTCCGCGACATGAAGCCAGAGGACATCACCTCTTACGATGTGAGCGTGGCTGCGGGCAAGGGCGATGCCTTGGCCAACCGCGTATATGAGTTCACTGGCAAGATGCTCGGTGAGGCTTGCGCTGACTTCGCAGCGTTCTCTTCTCCTGAGGCATTCGTATTCTTCGGTGGACTGACCAAGGCTGGCGACCTCCTGATGAAGCCTATCAAGGAGGCTTACGACAAGAGCGTATTGCCTATCTTCAAGGGTAAGGCCAAGTTCTTGGTATCTACACTGGATGGTAGCTCAGCTGCCGTTCTCGGTGCCAGCGCAGTGGGCTGGGACCTCTAAGAAAGACCATACAAGACTGAGTATAAAAATCATTAAGACTCATAAGAATCATTTACAAACATAACAGCGGCTATGTAATTAAACTAAAAATAAGTTTCAACTGTTAAACAGTTGGGTATTCGGCTTGGTGCTCGTGAGAGTACCAAGCTTTTTTTATATATATCACGTAAGCTCCAGCCAGTTCTTGACGATGGTCTTTCCCTCCGGAGTGAGCACGCTCTCGGGATGGAACTGGATGCCATGGATGTCATAATTCTTATGCTTCAATCCCATGATGCAACCATCATCGCTCACCGCCGTCACGTCCAGACAGTCGGGAAATCCCCCTCTATCCACCACCCAAGAGTGGTATCTGCCTATCTCTATGCGCTTGGGCATGCCACGGAAGATAGGGTCGTTGCCAAACTGGGTGCAGGGCGTAGCCACCCCGTGATACACCTCCGAGAGATTGGTAAGCTTAGCTCCAAACGCCTCGCCTATCGCCTGATGTCCCAGGCACACGCCCAGCATAGGCTTTCTGCCAGCATAGGTCTTGATCACATCCATCAGCAGTCCTGCCTCCGAAGGGATGCCAGGACCCGGGCTCAATATGATCTTGTCGAAATGGTCCAGTTCCCTCAATTGGAACTGGTCGTTGCGATATACCGTCACGTCCACTCCGAGTTCCTTCACCAAGTGAGCCAAGTTGTAGGTGAAGCTATCGTAATTATCTATGATTACTATTTTCATTGCTATTCTAATTTATAATTTATAATTAAGAATTAAGAATTAGGCTAGCGCCCTTGCAAGCCGATACAAATCTTGCACTTACAGTTCTTGCAGTTTTTCCGAAGCCCACATTCCGTGAGGCAATTATTAATTATTAATTATTAATTCATTCACAGTTTTTCTGCTATGTGGATAGCCTTGGTGAGGGCTCCCAACTTGTTGTTACACTCCTCCAGCTCATACTGGTCGTTGCTCTTAGCCACCACGCCGCTGCCAGCCTGGAACCACAACTCTCCATTGCGGCTGATGAAGGTACGGATCACGATGGCTTGGTTCAGGTCGCCATTCAGACCGATGAAACCAATGCATCCACCGTAGGCACCTCGGTTGTGAGGCTCCAGCTCAGAGATTATCTGCATCGCTCTCACCTTAGGCGCACCGCTCAGCGTGCCCGCAGGGAAGGTGTCGATAAACTCCTTGATGTGGTCGGCTTTCTCATCCAGCTCTCCGCTCACACGGCTCACCAAGTGGATCACGTGGCTATAGAATTGCATGTCCTTATAGAAATCCACCTTCACACCGTGGCAGTTGCGGCTCAGGTCATTGCGAGCCAAGTCTACCAGCATCACGTGCTCGGCATTCTCCTTCGGGTCATTTCTTAGGAACTCGGCAGCCTTGCGGTCTTGCTCCATATCGCCCGTGCGCTTGGTGGTGCCAGCGATAGGGTCGATGAAAGCCTTCGAGCCCACGATGCGGTTGTGAGTCTCTGGTGAAGAACCAAAGATGCGGAATCCACCGAAGTCGAAATAGAAGAGATAAGGGCTAGGATTGATGCTGCGCAGGGCACGATAGAGCTTGAAGTCATCGCCCTCATATTTCTGCACGAACCTACGGCTCACCACAATCTGGAACACATCGCCACGGAGGCAGTGCTGTATGCAGCGGCGAATATTCGCCTTGTGCTCCTCATCGGTGAGCGTAGAATATGTATCGCCCACTGGATGGAACTCGTATGGCTTCACATTCGCCTTGTTCACCGCCTTGAGCAGCGCATCCAGCTCAGCCTCGCCAGCAGCATTTCCAGCCTCGCCAGCGACATTTCCAGCCTCGCCAGCCTCCTCCCCCTCCGAGCATTCGCCCAGGGTAATCAGTTCCATGGTGTTATTGAAGTGGTCGAACACGATGATGTCCTTATACATTATATAATATATATCCGGCGCATCATTCTTCTCCATGGTGGTATCCTTCACGGCGATATTCTCAAAATATCTCACGGCATTGAAGGTGGTAAAACCATACAAGCCACAGAAGTCCTTGCCTTCACCCTCGACATGGAAGCTCCGGATAAAATCATTGATGGCCTTGGAGATGGCGAGCTTACACTCCTCGCCCTTGCCCTCGCCAAAGGCAGGCAACTCCTGCTCCTCTACCCTGCCATCAGGATAAGTGGCTTTCATCACACCATGACCTAGCGATATGCTAGCCATGGGGTGCACTCCAATGAAGGAGCGAGAGTTCTCTGAGCCGTGATAGTCGGAACTCTCCATCAGAGCCGACTGGGGATAGATATCTCTCAATCGCATATACACTCCCACTGGCGTATAGAGGTCAGCGAGAATCTTGCGAGTCACTGTCTTATAATTATATTGTGCCATAATTATAAATTATACATTATAAATTATTCATTATAAATTATACATTAGAAGTTACCATACTCCTTAGCCATCGCCTTGTTCTTGAGATAAGTCTCCACGTCCTTATCTCCACGACCAGAGACGGTCAATACCACGACATCGTCCTTCTTGAACTTCATTTTCTTCAGGGCTGCCACGGCATGGGCACTCTCGATGGCTGGGATGATACCCTCCATGCGGGTCAACTCATAGCCTGCATAGATGGCCTCATCATCCTTGATGGCAAGCACATGGCTACGTCCTCTGGTGGCGAGGTCGGCATGCATAGGGCCGATGCCTGGGTAATCCAGACCCGCACTGATGGTGAAAGCCTCCTTGATCTGTCCATCGTCAGTCTGCATCACCAGGGTGCGAGCACCGTGGATGATTCCCTCCGTGCCGCAGTGCATGGTGGCAGCGGTATAGTCGGTGTCGATGCCATGACCAGCAGCCTCGGCAAGATAAATCTGCACACGGTCGTCGTCGATGTAATGGTAGATGGTGCCAGCTGCATTCGAGCCACCCCCCACGCAGGCGATGAGATAGTCAGGATAGTCACGCCCTATCTTCTCTTCCAGCTGCCATTTGATTTCCTCAGAAATCACGCTCTGCATCTTAGCCACGATGTCTGGGTAAGGATGTGGTCCCATCGTACTGCCCACGATATAGAAAGTATCTTGAGGATGGCAGCACCAGTCGCGGATGGCCTCAGAGCAGGCATCGCTCAGGGTCATATTGCCCGTGCGCACTGGGTGAACCTTGGCTCCGAGCATCTTCATGCGCTCCACATTGGTATGCTGGCGCTCCACGTCGGTGGCTCCCATAAAGATCTCGCACTCCATGTCCATCAGCGCACACACGGTGGCTGTAGCCACGCCGTGCTGTCCAGCTCCCGTCTCGGCGATGATACGAGTCTTGCCCATCTTCTTCGCCATCAATATCTGTCCGATGGTATTGTTTATCTTATGCGCACCCGTGTGGTTCAGGTCCTCACGCTTCAGATAGAGCTGGCATCCATACTTCTCGCTCATGCGCTTGGCATAATAGAGAGGCGAAGGGCGACCCACATAGTCCTTCAAGAGCTGATGATACTCTTTCTTAAACTCCTCGCTCTCGATGATAGGCTTGTAAGCCTGCTGGAGTTCAGTCACACACTTATATAATATCTCAGGAACGTATGCTCCTCCGAATTTTCCAAAAAATCCTTTATCGTCTACTTGATACATCGTCTTTTCTAATTATTAATTAATAATTTAGAATTAAGAATTAGGCTAGCGCCCTTGTTCTAATCAAAAATTAACAAAATCCCTTACACTTACAGTTCTTACAGTTTTTTCTAAACCTTACTTTAAGCAAACTATATTCCGCAAGGCAACTATTAATTCTTAATTATTAATTCTTAATTATTTCTTCAGCGCCTCGAAGAGTTCATCGAGCGCCTTGTCTGGGTCTCCGGTCTCATTCAATAATGTCACAAACTTACTGCCGATGATAGCACCCGCCGCATTGTCCTGCGCACTGGTCAAGGTCTGCTTGTTGCTGATGCCGAAACCTATCATGCGAGGGTTGCGCAGGTTCATGCCGTTGATATGATTGAAGTAAGCCAACTTGGCATCGCAAAAGTTGCTCTGTGCTCCCGTGATGCTAGCCGAGCTAACCATATAGATGAAGCCATCCGTGTGCTCATCGATGAATCGGATGCGCTCCTCGCTGGTCTCTGGGGTAATCATCATGATGACACGGACATCATATTTATCAGCGATAGGTTTTACCACCTTCAGATAGTCGTCGAAAGGCAGGTCTGGGATGATGGTACCGCTCACGCCGCTCTCCACACAACTCTTGAAGAACTCCTCGATGCCATAGTGCATGATAGGATTCAGATAGCCCATCAGTACCAGTGGCAGCTTTACCTCGTCCTTGATGCCAGCCAACTGGGCGAAAAGCGTCTTCACCGTCATGCCATTCTTCAATGCCTTGGTACCAGCGCTCTGAATCACCGGTCCGTCAGCCAGTGGGTCGCTGAAAGGGATACCCACCTCTATCATGTCGATACCCTTGCGCTCCATCGCCTTGATCACATCGCCCGTACCCTCCAGGGTAGGACAGCCAGCGCAGAAATACAAGCTCAATAGCTTGCGGTCTTTATTGTTAGCAAAAAGCTGATTTATCTTGTTCATTGTTCTAATCTATTGTTTACGTTTTTATTTTTGCCACGGATCACACGTGCCTAAAAAAAATATCCTAATTCTTCGAGGAACTTCTTGATCTTCTCCACATCCTTGATGCCCGGCTCCTTCTCAAACTTAGAGTTGATGTCGATACCGCCCAACATAGGATGCTTGATGGCCTTCACTCTCTCCGCATCATCCGGACCGATGCCACCGCTCAGCAGGAACGGCACATCGCCATCGTATGCATCGAGCACCGACCAGTCAAACTGCTCACCACTTCCACCCTTCTGCTTACACTTGGTATCGAAGAGGAAGTAGTCAACAGCGCCCACATAGTCCTTATATTTCTGAATGTCTTCGGCAGAGTTTACGCTGATGGCCTTGATAATCTGGATGCGTCCATCGAATGGCTCGACATCAGGATTGTGCTTCTGAGCCTCCTTGCAGAACATTTCGATGAGTTCCTTGAAGCCTTGGTTCAAGTCCTCACAATACTCGCGAGTCTCATTGCCATGGAGCTGAATGCAATTTAGGCTGAAACGCATAGACTGGATCAGCACATTCTCGATATCATCGTCCACGAACACGCCGACTCTTGGAATCTGCATATCCGCCTCGCCTCTCACCAAAGCAGGTGTAAAGCTGTCCCCATACTCTAGTTCCTTAACGCATCGTGGAGACTGAGGATAGAAAATGAATCCCAATGCACTTACGCCCAACTGGGCTACCTCGCGAATGTTCTGGGCATCGCGCATGCCACATACCTTGACAAACATGCTATATTTAATTAAGAATTAATAATTTAGAATTAAGAATTACACGCCCCCCGACAAAAGTCCGAACTGGTCGAAAATCCGTGAAATCCGGGGGAGACATGAAATCCGTGTGAGATATATCTACAGCTTCTCCAGAAACTCCTTGAGCCCCTGTCCAGGGTCAGCCTGTTTCATAAACTGCTCACCCATGAGGAATCCTCTGAATCCGCCTTCCTCCCTGAGCCTCTTCACGGTCTCCGGATTGGAGATTCCGCTCTCGCTCACTCGGCACACATCCTTCGGCAGCTGCTCCGAGAGTCGGAAACTATTCTCCACATCCGTCACGAAAGTACCGAGGTTGCGGTTGTTGATGCCATACATGTCTGGCTCCAGCTCCGCATATTCGAAGTCTCGCTCATTGTGCATCTCCAGCAGCACCTCCAGTCCCAGCTGATGTGCCATCTCCAGGAGTCGCTTGCACTCATCCTTCTGTAGGCAGGCAGCTATCAAGAGCACCGCCGAAGCCCCACAATATCGAGCCTGCAGGAGTTGATATTCCTCGATGACGAAGTTCTTATATAATATAGGTATAGAGACGCCCACGTGGCGAGCCTCCTGAATGAACTCATCATAACCACCGAAGTAGTCGATGTCGGTGAGGATGCTCAGTGCAGAAGCCCCATTCTGCTGATAGCTCAGCGGGATGACGCTAGCCTTGCCTTCCTCCTTAATCCAGCCCTTGCTGGGCGACTTGCGCTTAAACTCGGCGATGATGCCCGTCTCCGAGCTCATCAGCGCCTTCCTCATGCTGCCCCCTGGAGTCAAGCCATCATTCTCCTGCATCTTCTGCTCGGTGAGGCTTATCATCTGGCGAGGCGAAATGAATCGCTTGCGCTGGTCTATCTCTATTCGCTTATGAGCGACAATCTCTTCCAGTATATCCATCACTTTTTGTTTTTGAAAGTTGAGAATTGAAAGTTGAGAATTATGATTACCCGTATATTGATATTTATTTCTCTGCTACCAAGTCTTATCATAAATTTCAAATTTCAACTTTCAATTTTCAACCAGAATTTAACTATTCAGTTTCACAAATTTCTTGAATGTAGCGAGTGCCTTGCCCGAGTCGATGCTCTCACGTGCTATCTCCACACACTCCTCGATGCTCTTCTTGCCCTTCTCCATCACCTGGATACCGAAGGCGGCATTTGCCAGCACGATGTTCTTCTGGGCAGGCAGGGCTCTGTTCTCCAGCACGGCATCAAAGATTTCCTTGGCCTCCTCCTCAGTGGCTCCGCCTTTGATTTCCGCTGGCTTGGCGATATCGAAGCCCAAATCTTGTGGCTTGAAAATCTTCTCATAGTCGTTGGTGGTCACCTTGAAGTCGCCCGTAAGCGAGATTTCATCATAGCCATCGATGCTGTTCACGATGCCGTAGTCAATGCCTATCTTCTGGTATACCTGACTGTAGAGGCGCATCTGGTCGAGGTTGGCCACACCCAGCAACTGGCAATTAGGCTGACTAGGATTGACCAATGGGCCCAAGAGATTGAACACCGTAGGGAACTGAAGATGCTTGCGGATAGGCCCCACAAACTTCATCGCCTTGGCGAAGAGCTGCGCATGCAGATATACGATGCCCGCCTCATTGATGCTGCGGTTCAACTTGTCGATGTCGTCGGTAAACTCCACGCCGTGGTTCTTGATTACGTTAGAAGCACCGCTCACAGAAGTTGCGGCATAATTGCCATGCTTAGCCACCTTATATCCCGCTCCAGCTATCACGAAGCAGGCTGTGGTAGAGATATTGAAAGTATTCTTTCTGTCACCACCCGTACCCACTACGTCGATGTATCGGTCGCAGTCCAGGATGGCTTGCACACCAGTGGCAAGGATGCCATCACGAAAGCCGAGCAGCTCGTCTACCGTCACACCACGCATCTGGAGTCCGGTCAAGAGGGCTGTAATCTGCTCCTCAGGGAACTCACTCTTGGTGATACCTACGATAATCTCCTTGGTCTCCTCACGAGTCAACTCCTCGTGGTTCAACATTCTGTTCAGGATGTCCTTCATTTCCATAATCCTAATCTCCTATTTATTTTATGTTGTTAATACTCAGTTGTGTAAGAATTAGACTACAAGCAGAGTCTCCAATGTCTCTTTAAGAAAAAGAGGCCTGTCGTAAGTTACGGCAGGCCTCTCAATATCTTGGATTCATATCCACACGGCTTATCGACTCACGACTTTCTAGATCCCGAGTTACGCCACCACCATGCTGTAGATACGAATGCTGTCATCATAATTCTTTTCTTTTATTTATTGTTAAACTTTCCAACCGATGTTACTTTTTAACTATCGATTTTATTATTCAATTGCAAAAGTACACTTTTTCTTGCAAACTACAAACTTTTTATCGAAAAATTTTTCATTTTCATGTAATTTTGTCGTTTTTTCTAACTCCTCGTCCCTCATTTACCCCCTTACACCTTATTATATATGAGTCCACTTGAAAAAGTCATTTTTACGAAAACGTGCCATTGATTGTCAATAAGTTACAAAGACAAAAAATATGATTCGGGACTTTTTCAAGTGGACTCATATATAGTAAAACTAAAAAATAAAAATATCTTCAAGAAAATGTAATAAAGGCTCAAACACTCCGTTATGATAGTAAATAACAAATAAATAACTAATAAAAAGTATACGCCTATGAAGCATATTTTTACTTCTGAAGAGTTAAGACCGTCGGCAAAGACCATCTACTTCATCAAGCAGTTGGCATACACCTATCGCTCGCTCAAGATGAACTCATCTTACGACAAGGCGTATTGCTTAAACTAAACAATAGAAGAAGAAGATGAAAACATTGGTATCCCCTTCTCTCCTCTCAGCCAACTTCATTGACTTGAGGAGCGATGTAGAAATGATTAATAAGAGTGAGGCCGACTGGCTCCACATGGACGTGATGGATGGTGTATTCGTGCCCAACATCTCGTTTGGTTTTCCTGTGCTCGAAGCCGTGGGCAAGGCTTGCACCAAGCCCCTCGACGTTCACTTCATGATAGAGCGCCCGGAGCGATACATCGAACAGACCGCCAAGATAGGTGCCATGATGATGAATGTGCACTATGAGGCTTGCGTCCACTTGCATCGCACCATCCAGCAGATCCACGCAGCAGGCATGAAGGCTGGCGTCACCCTCAACCCTTCTACCCCTGTCAGCGTACTGGAAGACATTATCACGGATGTGGACATGGTGCTGCTGATGAGCGTGAACCCTGGTTTCGGCGGACAGAAGTTTATCGAGAACACCATCAAGAAGGTGGGTCGTCTGCGCCAACTCATCAAGGAGAGCGGCAGCCATGCCCTCATCGAGGTAGATGGCGGCGTGCAGGCAGAGACAGCCCCTAGACTGGTGAAGGCAGGAGTCAACGTACTGGTAAGCGGCAGCTATGTGTTCAAGAGCACCGACCCATATTCCACCATCCATGCGCTGAAGGAGCTCAAGCAGCTAGAAGATTAAACTTGTCATAAAAAGGTATTCGCAGTTAGAGAGAGAGCCCTCACTTTGATTCGGCTCAATCTAACTGCAATGCTATATGATGCTTCTTTGCCATCCTTCTCAGGTTGTGGATGGCATATCTCATTCTGCCCAGACTGGTATTGATGCTCACATTGGTGATTTCGGCTATCTCCTTGAACGACAATCCCTGGTAGTACTTCATGTATACTACCTCGCGCTGATTGTCGGGCAAGAACATGATGAGCTTCTTCACATCGCTCAGCACCTGCGTCTTCACCATCTCCCTTTCGGCATAGCTATCCATCACCGAGTCACCCCTCAGGTACGAAAGGTCGTTGTTCACATTGGGCACCACTGGCTTGTGGCACTGGCGCTCACGATACACGTCGATGATTACATTGTGGGCTATGCGTATCAGCCAGGAGCTAAACTGACCATTATTGGAGTACTGCCGGTTTTGCAGCTTCACGATAGCCTTGACAAATGTCTCTTGGAAGATATCATTCGCCTGATGCTCATCATGCACGATGAACATAATATATGAGAAGAGCTTCACCTCGTTGCGACTTAGCAACAAGTCAAAAGCCTTATTGTTGCCCTCGACGTAAGCCAAGGCCAACTCCTCATCTGTCATTTCTTCTAGATTTCTCATTTCTTAATCTATTTATAGTCATTAAGTAAATGTCTATTCGATAGGCTATCTGTCGTTTTATTGTGTTACAAATGTTAAATATCGCTACAAAGATACATTAAAAATTTATAACGACCAAATCTTTAACGCAAAAATCATTTTTTTAACATAATGCAGACGCTAAATAGAAATAAAATGTGTAACTTTGCCCCAAAATAAACCATAAAATTAAACATAATCTAGTTAAAGCAAAACAAAAATGAAGAAATTCTTTAAGACCTTATTGTTAGCATGGCTGCTACCAGTGTGCGCTTTTGCCTCGGGTTGGGACGATGCCGAGTACCAGCGCATCGAGCAGAGCATCGAGCAACCAGCCGCCAAGCAGTTTGCTCGCAAGTTTGTCATCACCTCCTTTGGTGCCAAGCTGTCCAACTCGGCAGCCCAGAACCAGAAGGCCATCAACAAGCTCATCTCCCTGGCATCCCAGAAGGGTGGCGGCAGCGTCATCATCCCTAAGGGCACCTGGCATACGGGAGCCATCGAGCTGAAGAGCCACGTCAACCTCGTCTTGGAGGAAGGCGCCACCCTGCAGTTTGCCTTCGATACCAAGCTCTACCCACTGGTACGCACCTCATGGGAGGGACTGGCTTGCTGGAACTATTCGCCATGCATCTACGCCTACAAGGCCACCGACATCGCCATCACCGGCAAGGGTACCATCGATGGCGGCGGCAACATGGACACTTGGTGGCCTATGAGCGGACACAAGCACTTCAACTACAAGGAGGGCGAAACCAAGGAGGCTCAGTGCCTGGGCTCTCGTGCCAAGCTCCTCAAGCAAGCCGAAGACGGTGTGGCTTTCGATGAGCGCAAGTTTGGCTTGGGCCAGGGCTTGCGTCCTCAGCTCATCAATTTCGTCCGCTCCGAGCGCATCCTCATCCAGGGTGTCAAGATGCTCAACTCCCCATTCTGGGTCATCCATCCACTGCTCTGCAAGAACGTAACCGTGGATGGCGTAACCGTATGGAATGAAGGACCTAACGGCGACGGCTGCGACCCAGAGGCATGCGAGAACGTGCTCATCCAGAACTGCGTGTTCCATACCGGCGACGACTGCATCGCCATCAAGAGCGGAAGAAATAATGACGGTCGTCTCTGGAATCAGCCTAGCAAGAACATCATCATCCGCAATTGCAAGATGGAAGATGGACATGGCGGCGTGGTCATCGGCTCTGAGATCTCTGGCGGATGCGAGAATGTATACGCCGAGAACTGCGTGATGGACTCCCCTCACCTGGAGCGCATCCTCCGCATCAAGACCAACAACTGCCGTGGCGGACTCATCCAAAACATCAATATGCGCCACATCACCGTGGGCCAGTGCAAGGAAGCCGTCTTGAAAATCAACCTCGACTACGAGCCAAGAGAGTTGTGCTACCGTGGCTTCGAGCCTACCGTGCGCCAAGTGAGCATGGAGGATGTGACCTGCCAGAAGAGCAACTATGGCGTGCTCATCATCGGCAGAAACGAGGTGGAGAACGTATCCGACATCACAGTGAAGAACTGCCACTTCGAGGGTGTGCAGAAGGACCCTGTGAAGATAACGGGCAAGACCAAGGACGTGAAGTTTGAGAACCTCACCATCAACGGTTCGCTGGTGCTCAATCCTGAAGACCGCCCATTCCATACCTACTCTGAGTGGCTCACCTACAGCGAGATGCAGCGTGTACCTCGCCCATACCACCTCGACTTCAGCCCCAATAAGCCACGCTGGAGCTATGTGATGGGCATCGAGATGGAAGGTATGCTCGACACCTACCTTGCTTATAAGGAGAAAGGCTCGGGCATCAACCAGGGCAGCGACTCCATCATCCGCTATCTCCAGGAATATCCTGCCAAGATGATAGACGAGAAGGGCAACATCACAGGCTATAAGTACGAAGACTTCAATCTGGACAATGTTCGCACCGCCAAGTTTATCCTGCGCATGCAGAACCTCTACCCTACCAAGGGCAACGAGCTAGCCCTGAAGACTCTCTTCAAGCAGCTCCAGAACCAGCCTCGCACCAAGGAGGGCGTCTACTGGCACAAGGCCATCTATGCCAACCAAGTATGGCTCGACGGCATCTTCATGGGCTTGCCATTCTACTGCCAGTATGCCGTCCAGAACCTGAACCCAAAGAAGGCAAAGAAGATATGGGACGACGCAGTGGACCAGATGGTGAAGACCGACCTGCGCACCTACGATGAGAAGACCCAGCTCTGGAAGCACGCCTGGGACGAGACCCACCAGCAGTTCTGGGCCAACAAGGAAGACGGCAAGAGCCAGCACACCTGGGCTAGAGCCCTGGGCTGGTATGTGATGGCGATGACCGAGTGTCTGGACGCCATGCCAGAGGATTATGCCCGCCGTGGCGAAGTGATCCAGCTCTTGAACAAGGCGATGGCAAGCGTAGTAAAATATCAGGACAAGAAGACCGGCGTATGGTATGACGTGATGGACGTGAAGGACCCTCGCAACTACCTGGAGAGCACCGCCAGCAGCATGTTTGCCTACGTGCTCCTGAAGGGCTATCGCAAGGGTTATCTCTCTGAGCTATATCGTGACGCCGGCATCAAGGCATATCAGGGCATCCTGAAAAACTTTATCCGAGTGAATCCCGACAAGACCATCAGCCTCACCCAGTGCTGCGCCGTGAGTGGCTTGGGCCCTGGTCCTGGTCCTTACGTCACCAAGCCCAACTACAAGCGCGATGGCAGCTTCGACTATTACATGAGCGAGCCTATCCGTGACAACGACGCCAAGGGCGTGGGTCCATTCCTCTGGGCTAGCCTGGAGATGGAGCAGCAAGGGCTGAGCGATTGATCCACTTACAAGCTATTCTACATAGAAAAAGAAAAGTTTGCGAAAATTGCTATCACTGCTATCACTTTTTGATAGTAGAATCAATTTAATCAACTGATATTTAATAACATAAATATTTAGCAGGAGTGATAGATAACTCTAAAAATGGGGGTTATCTATCACTCCTGCTATCACTTTGCTATCACTCAAAGAAACGACGTTTTTTCTGACAGCCAATCACGTACTAAGGAGATGAGTATGGCGTAGAAACTATATTTACTCTCCAAATATCTTCACAAGCTTGGTTTTATATCCCATCACGGCATCCTTGAGCGCTTGGTTCACATCGTAGGAGGCATCGTCCTTGGCATCATCAAACTGCCACTGGAAGTCGCCGTGCTGCATTCTGCCTGCGCCCCACTTGCCCTTCACGATGGCGGGTACATCGGCTGCCGCATCGGGCTGATACTGGTACATCAGAGTGGCATCGGTATCAAAGTTGTTATATACCGCCCCACCCTTCTTAGCCTTCGCCTCGGATGGCACTTTCTCGTCTCGGGTCTTGGCATCGTAGGCGTCAAACTCCACCTGATTCTTGCTATATGGTACATACCTCAGGCTCTTCATCCCTGCCATCTCATTGCCGAATGCCTTGATCACGCCGCCATCCTCCTTGCTGAAGGTGCCTGCGCCGCTGGCTATGTCGGAGCCCTGCATGGAGGTGAGCATCGGCTTGTTGGTGTTGCGGAAATAATTGTTCTCCACGAACACGCTAGAGGCCAGACAGCAGCCCACTCCAAACTTGGCATTGCCATCATAATAATTGTTGTATACGTGGGCTGAGTAGTAACGCACACGTGGATGGCGACTGTCAGAATGGTCGTACCAGTTATGGTGGTAGGTGATGTAATAGTCGGAACTATTCTCGCTCAGACCCAGCAGATTGCACTTGCCATTGTCCCAGAAGTGATTATAAGAGAACGTCACGTAGTTGCTCTTCTTGCAGTCCAGGGCTCCATCGCCCTTCACCTGGTCTTTGTCGGAGCCAGCATGGCCATAAAACATATCGCAGTTGTGTACCCAGATATAGTTGTTGTCCTGCTGCAAGCCCACATTGTCGCCCTCATCGCTGGAGCAATTCAGGAAGCCCACATTGCTCAGTTCGGCATAGTTGCAGCCCTTCAGTCGGATGCCCCAGCCATTAGCCACAGCGTCATTACCCACTCCCTCTACGGTGAGTCCGGCGCATGCCTGTTTTCCGTTCATATCCAGCACGATGTCGCCCTTGTCGGCAGTAGCGGGAATGCCTATCTGCCCTATTAGGCGGAAGCAGAACGGACGGGTGTCCACTCCCTTCTTGATGCCATGGTTGATGATGTCCTGCAAGCCCACGCAATGGGTCTTGGTGCCCTTGGAGCTGGTGAGCACATCGAGCTCCACGGTGTCGATGTTGTCCTTGGTGATGTATACCACCACGGCTCCCTCCTTCAGCGTGCCATCGGCATTGTAGGCACCAGGCGTCTTAGCGCCCTGGAAGGCGAAGCCCGAGCGATCGAAGCTGCGCACCTGCAAGCCCTGCACCGTGCGAGCGGCATCCTGCTTCTCCTCGCCTCCCACCACAGGCACCACCTTCAGCTCATACGTGCCTGCCTTGAGGCCCAGGGCATCGGCTCTGCCATAGCTGCCATAGTCTCTGACCAGCGGCTGGTCTAGCTGGGTGAAGTCGGCATACTGCCCACCTTTTATATATACATGATAGGTGAAAGCGCCCTCAAAAGGAAGCCACTCCACGAAGGCACTCTGTAGCCAGCTTTGCGCCTGCTGAATGGCTACCTTGCCCTTGACAAAACTCACCTTCTGCACCTGGTTCTGGAAGGCATCGAGCACCGAGCCGCCCAAGTCGGTAACGGTAAATGATCCTTTCTCTGAGTCGATGTTCACCTTGACATCGGCGGTATTGTAATACTTGGCATCCAGGCCATCATTCAGGCTCACCACCATCTGGTTTTGCGCCAAGCTGAGGGTTGAAGCTGAGAGCAAGAGAGCCAAGGAATATAGATTCTTCTTCATATCTTTATATCTTATTTTTCTGATGATGAGATTACTTGATGAGCACTTTCTTTCCCTTCACGATATAGACACCGGGCTGCAAGCCTTGGAGCGATTTGCCCACTGCCATGCCGCTCAGGGTGTATACCTGCTGGGCTTTCTCGCCCTGCTGGGCTGTAGGCTGCAGGATACCTGTGGCTGAGCCATCGTAAGTGAAGGCGAGGGTTACCAGCTCCATGTCTTCGCGTTCGGATGTATCATCGGTATAGGTAAGCACCAGGTCGTCTCCCTCGAAAGAGATGGCCTTCACCACCTTGTCCACTTGGAAACCATTGATGGTGATGACTTGTTCATTGGCGGCTGCGATAGGCAGGCTGATGAGCAGGGCTGCGAGCCAAGAATATATTTTCTTCATTTTTTCTTTACTTTTGATTTAGTTTTGATATGTGTAGTTTGTGATAATTGTAGTTTGCGAGAAAGAATAAAGAGGATACTGCCATCCCTCTCTAGAAACGGAGCACCCTCTTCTTTCTAAATATACTTTTTAACCTATAAAATATTTTCTTTTTTTTTCGAGCAAGCGATGCTATAAAACTTACTTCACGTACTTCTTGCCGTTCTTGATTACCAAGCCCTTGTAAGAAGCAGATACTTCCTGACCTGCCACATTGTATGTCTTTCCCTGCTTAGCAGATGCAGCCTCGACAGTGCTGATGCCAGTGGCATCGCCACCACCACGAACTACAGTAAGCTTAGTAATGCAAGCTGCGGTATTACCACTACGACCTAACTGCAAGCTAGCAGCATCCGCTGCCAAAGTATAAGTCTCTTCTGCTGGTTCATCAGCAACAAGGCGTCCATTAACAAACTGCTTGGTTGTGAACAATGCGGTTGCTTTTTCACCCACAGCACCAGTGAAGATAGCTATAGCAGCTTTCTTTGTATCATCAGCATTATTAAAAGCACCTGCGATGGTTACTACATCACCTTTTTTGAAGCCGCCCTCTGTAGTCAACTCCACGAAGTTATCGGTAACGACATCACTTGCTGAATAACTCTTACCTACCTTAATAACATTTACATTATCCTTATTCAGATGAATCTTAACAGTACCAAAAGAGATACCATCATCTGCATTGTGCAATGTAATACCATCCTGGCTTGTAGGATAGTCTATCAGTGTTGTCTGAGCGTTCATACTTGCTGCCATAGCGACAGCAGCGATAAGAGTAAAGAATTTCTTCATAATTGTTACGTTTTTAAGTTTATATTCTAAGTTTATTGTTTTCGATGGCAAAGATAATAGAATAAAATGAGAAAAGATGGGAAAAATGAGCCAAAATGAATAAAATCAACGAAAACGTTTGCGTGAGAAAAAGAAAGCAGAATGCACCATATACAGAAAAATAAGTGTAATTTTGCCGATGAAAAGAAGAATAAGACAACATTCTGAAACTATTCACATTATTAATATATAATAAACCTAGAAACAAACGAACAATGAAAAAGAATCTACTAAGATTAGGACTCATGAGTCTGATGCTCATCTTGGCATTCATTGCCAAAGCACAAACCAGCGTCATCAAAGAGAAGGCTCTCTTCACCACCGACTTCACGGACTGGAAGGCTGTAGACAGGAAGAAGGCTACCAACGAAGTGGTGGAGCTCAAGACCCGCTACAGCAACGAGGCATTTACCTTCACCCTCAATGGCGTAGGCATCTCCCCAGAAGACACCAAGTTTGCCGACCATAAGGGATTCATGCAGATAGCCAAATACACTGGCGAATACAGCGCAGCCGAGCCTAGCGCAGTAACATCGGCACTGGCTAACATCACCAAGATAACCCTGCATCAGGCTGCCACAGGCGGCAATCGTGGTATCAAGATTTCCGCCAAGGGCGATGGCGATGCCGACTGGGTAGTGCTCCACAACAAGAGCATCGTAACCAGCTCGGGCGAAGACCTCACCATCGAGGTGAACCGCAAGAACTGCCAGCTCAAGTTCGAGAACTTCACCCTGGATCAGAACGCTTACGTTACCGACCTCTGCATCTATGGCAATGTGGAGCTGAGCGGTGAGGACATCTACGAGAACTATACCCTCACCTATTATAATATAGATGGCGAGACCGTACTCGGCACACAGACCGTGCAGGAGGATTCAAAGATTACAGCCTTCCTGGAGGGTATGGAAGAGAAAGTAACCGTAGCCGAGGGCAAGAAGTTCCGTGGATGGGGCACATCGCTCAAGGCTGACGAGAAGAAATATACCATAAATGATATTGTCAAGGGCAACCTCAAGCTCTACGCCCTCGTAACTGACATAGAGACAGCTAGCCCTACTGCTCGCTATGACTTCAACCTGCAGATGTCTGGCTTCTGCGCTGACGACCATGAGGCTTTCTGTCCTGAGGGCAAGGCAAAATGGCATAGTACTCAGCACGGCTGGACATTCTCAGCTGACGACAAGATCAAACTCCTGATGGGAGGCAAGGGCTACATCAAGATGAACCTCTGCGCATACTCAGCAGGCAACATCACCCTCACCGACCCTAAGGGCAACGCTGTGGGCAGCATCGAGGCAAAGGCAGGCAAGGACGGAGCCATGGGCATCCTCCAGAACCCATCTACCGAGAGCGGCGAATACACCCTCTCATTCGATGGCACCGCTTATCTCCACAACCTCAGCATCGTCAACATGACCGACCCATCCTTCACCCAGGAGGGCAACTGGTATACCGTAAAGGCAGGAGACGCCCAGGGATTCATCTCTGCCCTGGAGACAGCAAATGGAGCTAACGCAGCAGCCGATGCCCCTCGCTCATACATCTTCTTGCCTAACGGCACTTACGACCTGGGCACTGCTTGCCTCACCACCATCAGCGGCAACAACATCTCCATCATCGGCGAGAGCATGGACAAGACCATCATCGTGAACAAGCCAGAGGCTGAGGGCATCGGCAATACAGCTACCCTCTATAACACCAGCAATGGTCTCTACATGCAAGACCTTACCCTGAAGGATGCTTATCCATTCAATGGAAGCACAGGACGTGCAGTCTGCCTCCAGGACAAAGGTACTCGCACCATCTGCAAGAACGTGAAGATGCTCTCTTATCAGGACACCTACTATAGCAACAACAACTCGGGTCAGTACTACTTTGAGAACTCAGAGATCCACGGTATCGTAGACTTCATCTGCGGCGGTGGCGATGCTTTCTTCAACAAGTGCAACCTCGTATTGGAGCCTGGCAAGGGTGCATACATCACAGCATCTTATACTGATGGCAGCAACTATGGCTACGTATTCGATGGCTGCAAGGTCATCGGCACAGAGAAGGACAATTTCACCTTCGGCCGTTCATGGGGCGGACAGGCAAGATGTGCCTTCCTCAACACCATCTTGGACCAGAACGCTGCGAAGAACATCGCAGCTACCCGTTGGACAACAGATGGTATGAACGTAGTGGCAAAGAACCTCTACGAATACAACACCCTCGATGAGAATGGCAGCATGATTTCTCCTGCCGAGAACAATGTGCATTTCACTATGAAGAAGGACGGCAAGCTAGCAGAAGAATATGAGTACAATACCATCATGACAGCCGACGCTGCTGCCAAATATACCCTCGCCAAGGTATTCACCGACTGGCAGCCAGCCGAGCTCGCAGCCCAGCTACCAGCCATTACAGCCCAGGTAGTCGATGGCAAGTTGACATGGACAGGTGATGCCAAGATGTATATCGTGGAGAAGAATGGCGAGTTCTTCGCCCTCACCAGCAAGAAGAGCATCGCAGTGGATGACGCCAAGGTAAGCTACGCCATACGTGCCGCAAACGAAATGGGTGGCTTCGGCATAGCCTCATCAGCAAGCACTGGCATCCAAGACATCGCAGCAGAAGCCAGCGAGATAGCCAAGACTGAGTATTACACTCTAGATGGCCGCAAGATCTCTGCACCCCAACCAGGTATCAACATCAGAAAGATTAGTTACCAAGATGGCAAGGTAAAGACAGATAAAATAATCAAATAAAAACATAACACGAAAGTGCAATGCGATCATCCAGAATGGTAGCATTGCACTTTTTTCGTATTTTTCTTGGAAGTTACAAAGAAAAAACGTATCTTTGCAACCGAAAGTATTCATACATTAAAGAAATCAATTATGAACAGACAACAAATCATACAAACCATTCACGATTACATGGCTGGTCAACCAGTGGTAAAAGCGTGGTTATTTGGCTCTTTCGCTCGTGGTGAGGAAAAAGCCAAAAGTGATATTGACATCTTGTTTGTTCCCGACTACGAAAAGGGGGCGTTCACACTTTTAACCCATGGAGGTATGTATGAAGACTTAAAGGAGCTCCTTGGCAGGGAAGTTGACTTAGTAGCCGATGGCTCTTTGCGTCCTTATGCCAAAATAAGTGCTGACCACGACAAAATATTAGTTTATGAGAGAGTTAGCTAGAGATAAAGGACGTTTAGAAGACATTGTAGAATACTCTAACAATGTGCTAAAGATAATAAATGGTGTAGAATTCGCAGAGTTTTCCAACAACATTCTCATCTATTTTGCAACGATGAAAAATATAGAGATTGTTGGAGAAGCAGCATATATGCTCACCAAGGAATTCAAAGCAAGTCACCCAGAAATTCCGTGGAAGCAAGTGGAAGGTATGCGTCATGTCTTAGTACACGGCTATTCCCAAGTTCTACCCAAAATACTTTGGGCTACGGCTAAAGAAAACATTCCCGAAATAAAAAAGCAAGCAGAAAAGTATCTAGAAGAGATAGATTGGGATAAATATCTCGAATAAAACGAAAGTGCAATGCGATCATCCAGAATGGTTGCATTGCACTTTTTTCGTAATCGTTTTCGTGGCTTTTACCCAATCTTTTGGCTCATATTCCAAATAATAATTGTAATTTTGCCCACAAATAAACACAAAACGCCTAAAAAACGATGAAGAAAACAACGATTAAATCACTCGTACTTGCAGCATTCATGGCATTGCCAATGCTAGCAAATGCACAAACTTTCTCGGGCATAGAGACTGAGAAAGCAAATCAGAACACCCCTGAGGGATGGACAGCAGTAAACCTGCCACAACTGCCAGAGATTACAGCTGCCAACACCTTCAATATCAAGAATTACGGTGCATCCACCGATGCTGCCGACAACACCAAGGCCATTCAGAAAGCCCTGGATGCCGTGCCAGCTACCGGTGGTATGGTAGTAATCCCTGCCGGCACATGGATGTTTGGCAGCACCGACCAGATGACTAGCAAGACCGAGGTGCTCAGCATCAATAGCAAGACCGTGCTCCACCTCTGCGCAGGTGCCACCCTCAAGCTCGTGGAATATGGCAAGGCGCCAAACAACAAGACCCTTTTCATCGGTTGCAAGAACAAGAACCAGAGCGACATCGTGATCGAGGGAGAGGGCGAAACCTCTGTACTCGATGGTCAGGGTGCTCGTTGGTGGCTCGCCAGAGAGCAAGGAGAGACTTTCAACCCAGGTGCTTTCATCCGTTTCGAAAGAGGTCAGCGTTTCTTGCTCCGCAACTTCAAGATTCAGAACACCCCCGGTGTGAACATCACCATCAGCAACGGCGGCAAGGCTATCCATGCCACTATCCACGATGTCATCATCAGCGAGCCAGCCTCTGAGGCTGGAGCAGGCAAGGCATCTCACAACACCGATGGCATAAGCATCTGGGGACCATACGTCAACATCTACAACTGCAACATCAGCAATGGCGATGACAATGTGGTTTGCGACAACGACGCCCAGTACATCCACGTATGGAACTGCAACTTCGGCACCGGCCATGGCGCATCCATCGGTAGCTATACCCATAACATCAAGCATGTATGGTTTGACCAGATCACGATGAATGGCACCACAGCCGGTGTACGCTTGAAGACGGGCATCAACAGCGACGGCACTCTGCGAGGTGGTGGTGAGGAAGACTTCAAGTTCACCAACATCACTATGACCAAGGTGAAGAACCCATTCTCCATGGACTGCTACTACGACAAGAATTATAATCAAGACCCAGCCGTAGACAAGGAGAATGCTCGAGCACTTGACAGCACCACTCCTACCTACAATGGCATCTTGCTGCAAAACATCAAGACTACAGATGTATGCTCAGGCAAGGCCATCTTCCTCGTAGGTCGCCCAGAGAGCCACATCAAGAACGTGACCCTCGACAATGTGCAGATCAAGGCAAAGACAGGCATCGACATCCGATTCGTAGACAACCTCGTCTTCAAGAACGGCTCCAAGATCTCTTGCACCAGCGGCAATCTCTGGATCAAGAACTTCGATTCTACTGTAAATGACCAGTGCAATGCCACCGGTGCTGGTGATACTCCTACCCCACCAGCCGAAGGCGATGAAGTGAGCTATACTTTGAGCACCGCCACCTATAAGAGCAGCAGCACAGACAATCTAACATGGACTTTCGACAATGGTTGCTCCATCTCCAATGCCAATGGAAAGTCATACTCTACAGCCAAGTCAAATACCATCAAATATAGCAAGGGCACCCAGTACACCATCAATCTCCCAGAGAATGTACATATCACCAGTGCCAGCTTTGCAGGTTATGCCAATGAAGACAACAAGACTTGCTATTTAGCCAAGCTGGGAGGCTCATCATTTGGCTCAGACCTGTACGTGTTTCCAAGTCGCAGCACAGATACCAGCACCAAGACTCAGTTTGACGTAACTCTCGGCACCTCAGCCACAGGCACGCTGACATTCACCTCTGGCGATGCACAGGCAGCCTGGGTCATCACCCTGAAGGGTATCAAGGCTAGCTCTACAGGCATCCACGGCAGCACTACAGCCCCAGCGGGCAGCAAAGGCAACATCTACGACCTGAGCGGCAGAGTGATCAAGAAGCAAGCCACCACAGCCGACTTGGCTTCGCTGAGCAAGGGAATATATATCCTGAACAACAAGAAATACGTAGTAAAATAAGAAGCTCTTAGAATAAGAAGCAGAAGTGCAATGCTCCATTCTGGTATGGCGCATTGCACTTTTTTCGTTATTAGCCATCAATTTTTCCGTTTCGCAAACGTTTACGTAGTATATTAACTAAAATAATTTGGCTACTTTAACAAATCTTCGTATATTTGCACCCAAAAGAATAAACAAATCAAGAAAAAAACAAAAAAGATAAAAACAAATAAACAAGATTTAGGAAATAAACATTTTTCACTAATCAACCGAAATAAATGTATGTCTGGTAATTTTAACAAAAAGAAAATCGCGCTGGCAGGTGCCATGATGTTCTGCGTAACAAGCATCTCAGCGCAAACCGTAAAAGGTAACGTTACTGACAATACGGGCGAGCCTATTATCGGTGCCTCTGTCATAGAGGTAGGAACAGCTGGTAATGGGGGGGGTCACCGATATTGACGGTAACTTCGTAGTGGATTTGAAGGGCAAGAGCAAGAAACTGAAGATTTCATACATTGGTATGAAAGCGAAAGAAGTAAGCGTTGCCGGCAAATCAGTAATTAACATTAAGCTTGAGGATGACAACACCACCCTCAATGATGTGGTTGTAATCGGCTATGGTACGATGAAGAAGAAGGACC
>URLG01000030.1 GCA_900548535.1 Candidatus Segatella intestinihominis
ACAGAACCCCACTGGCGGAACTGCTTGAGGTCTTCCATAGAGAAGAAACCGCGCATAGCCAAACCTGCATAGAGCATAGGGCTCATGTGGCCTGGGTCCAAGAAGAAGCGGTCACGACCAGTCCATGTAGGGTCTTCTGGATCGTATACCAAGTACTCAGAGAAGAGTACGTTGATGAAGTCTGAACCACCCATGGCACCGCCTGGGTGACCAGAGTTAGCTTTTTCTACCATTGAAGCAGCCAAGATACGGATGTTATCTGCTGCATGATTCATTACTTTAATGTCGTTCATAACACAAATTTAATTATATTGTTATAGATATTCTATTCTTTTCTGCTGAAACTTCAGTCTCTGAAATTGCTTATTCTTCCGAATGACGCTTCAAAGATACTACTTTATTTTCAAAACCACGATAGATTTTGCTGGAATTTTTACCTTAAGGGTGTTTTTATTGAGTTTTGCATCCTTGAAGGCGGCTGGTTTCACTACATCTGGGTGTTCGAAGTCATTGAAATCGCTCGCTTTCTTGCAAGCGAGAATCTGACCGTTCACTGCCTTTGCTGCTGCACCATCCAACTTCAGCTCTACCTGCTGCGCCTTGTCGAGGCTCACATTGGCGAGTGATACAACGATGGTGCCATCTGCCTTCTTAGCTGCTGATGTAGATACTAGCGGAATCTTTCTGCCATCCTTGGCATGGTCGTCGCCACGCACATCCATCGAGTCGCACTTCACGTCCATTGGCAAGTAAGTGGCCTCTTGGAAGTCCTTATACATATTAAATACGTGATAGGTTGGGGTCAATACCATGTGACCAGTACCCTTGGTGTCGGTCAAGATCATAGACTGGAGCACATTGACTACCTGGGCTATATTGGTCATACGCACACGCTCGCAGTGGCGATGGAATACATTGAGTGACAATGCTGCCACGAAGGCATCACGCATACAGTTCTGCTGATAGAGGTGACCCTTGATGGTGCCAGGTTCCTCGTCCCACCAGGTGCCCCATTCGTCAACCAAGAGGCCAATCTCTTTCTTTGGGTCAGCCTGGTCCATGATGGCCTCGTGCTTCTTGATGACATCCTCGATGCCTAGGCACTTGCCCATGGTCCAGTAATAGTCGTCATCGCTAAACTTGGTAGCTGAACCTTTACTTCCACTCCAGCCTGTAACTGTGTAGTAATGAAGAGATACGCCATTGGCACGATTGCCAATTCTATCCATCAACACCTTGGTCCAGTTATAGTCATAGTCACTGGCTCCAGAAGCTATCTTGTAGAGCTTGTTGCCGTCATATTCACGGCAATATACTGAGTAGCGACGGAAGAGGTCTGAGTAATATTCTGGGCGCATGTTGCCACCGCATCCCCAACTCTCATTGCCTACACCCAGGAACTTTACCTTCCATGCCTTGTCGCGTCCGTTCTGACGGCGCAGCTTAGCCATTGGGGTATCGCCATCGCTGGTCATATATTCCACCCACTTGGCAAGTTCTTCTACAGTGCCAGAACCCACGTTGCCACTGATGTAAGGCTCGCAGCCCAACATCTCGCAGAGATTCAAGAACTCATGGGTACCAAAAGAGTTGTCCTCGATGGTGCCACCCCAGTTGTTGTTCTGCATCTTAGGACGCTTCTCACGTGGGCCGATACCATCCATCCAGTGATATTCGTCAGCGAAGCATCCTCCAGGCCATCTTAATACTGGGACCTTCAGGTCCTTGAGAGCTTGGAGCACGTCGTTGCGATAACCCTGGGTGTTAGGGATGTTAGAATCCGGACCCACCCAAAGACCTCCATAGATACAGCTACCGAGATGCTCGGCAAACTGGCCATAGATTTCCTTATAAATCTTCTGCTTGCCCTGATAGGCATGGATAGTTCCTGTTACGTCCTGAGCCTGAGCTGAGAATGCAACTGCCGTAGAAAGCAATGTGGTAGCGATAAGTTTATTCATGTCTTGTTATTGTTTATATTTAAAAGATGATTAATGTATTCATTTTTATTGATAATACGCTCAATAAGAAACTTTCCCTATATTTTTTATAGAGAAAAAAGAAAGGGGGAAGAGGAGAGACTGTGACATCGCTGCGAGAGTCTCTCGAAAGATAATCCGCCTTGAACTCTCTCCCCCCAAAAAGTATCATTATTTCTTATTAGCTACAGCTGCCTGCTCGATGGCAAGACCTGACTTGTAAGTCTCGATGTACTTGTCAAAGCCAGCTACGTCTTCAGCTGTAGGAGCTATTTCAATACCTGTATTGCCAGCGAATACCTTCTTGTCCAGGTAGTCAGCGAGGCTGAACTTCTCGTCGTTGTTAACGAGGTAACCTGCCAAGAGGGCAATACCCCAGGCACCACCTTCGCCTGCTGTCTCCATCACAGAGATAGGGGAGTTGATGGCTGCGGCGAGGATACGCTGACCCACACCCTTGGTCTTGAACAAACCGCCATGACCTGTGATACGGTCTACCTGTACCTTCTCGTCCTTGAACAATACATCGTTACCAATCTTCAACACTGCTACAGAAGCATAGAGGTTGGCACGCATGAAGTTGGCAAGGTTGAAGTGGTCATTGGCAGAGCGAACGAACATTGGACGACCCTCCGCAAGACCTGTAACAGGCTCACCAGAGATATAGTTGTATGCGATCAAGCCACCGCAATCAGCATCACCCTCAAGGGCGTGGTTGTAGAGCTTGCCGAATACCTCGTTCATATCTACTGGCACACCGAGCAATTCCTGGTACTGCTTGAAGAGACCTACCCATGCATTGAGGTCAGAAGTACAGTTATTGCAGTGAACCATGGCAACAGGACTGCCGTCTGGAGTTGTCACCATATCAATGACTTCGTAAGGTTGGCTCAAGGCTTTCTCCAATACAATCATAGAGAAAGATGAAGTACCTGCGCTCACGTTACCTGTACGCTGACGTACCGCATTGGTAGCAACCATACCTGTACCTGCATCACCCTCTGGAGGACAGAGAGGAGCACCAGCCTGGAGTGTGCCAGATGGGTCGAGCTTCTTGGCGCCTTCCTCAGTAAGAGCACCAGCGTCCTCGCCTGCATTCAATACCTCTGGGAGGATGTCGAGTATCTTCCAACCCAAGTTCTTTGGCTCGATGAGCTTATCGAACTTAGCTACCATCTCAGCATCGTAGTTATTTGTATTAGAGTCAATAGGGAGCATACCTGATGCATCACCTACGCCCAATACCTTCTTACCTGTGAGCTGCCAGTGGATGTAACCAGCGAGTGTGGTCAAGAAGTCAATCTTGCCAACATGCTCCTCACCATTCAGGATAGCCTGATATACGTGAGAGATGCTCCAACGCAATGGGATGTTGAAGTGGAAGAGCTCAGAAAGCTCGGCAGCAGCCTTGGCTGTGTTGGTGTTACGCCATGTACGGAAAGGAACGAGGATGTTCTGATCCTTGCCGAAAGCCATGTAGCCGTGCATCATCGCAGAGATACCGATGGCTGCCAACTGCTTGATCTCGCAGTCATACTCGGCCTTCACGTTTTTGCGGAGGTCAGCATAGCAATCCTGCAAACCAGCCCAGATGGTGTCGATGCTATAGGTCCAAAGACCATCAACCAACTGGTTTTCCCACTCGTGGCTACCCTGTGCGATAGGGTTGTTCTCGGTGTCTATCAAGACAGCCTTGATTCGTGTAGAGCCAAACTCGATACCGAGGATGGCTTTACCTGATTCTATAATTGATTTTGCGCTCATTATCTTCATTTGTTATGAATGAAGAGCAAAGCATTTGAATTCTTCACTCTTCACTCTTCGTTCTTCACTTATCTTACTTCAATGCCTTGTTGAGCATGTAATAAATCTCATTGTTGCGAAGCTGCTGCTTGAAGCTGCGGAGCTCGGTGTTCTTGTCGATGTTGACGAACTCGATGCCGAGAATCTCGCAGAAGTCCTCCCAGTAGTCAGCTGTGATGTCGTAAGAGAATGCGCTGTGGTGTGTACCACCGGCGAGAATCCATGCACCAGCGCCTACCTCGAATGATGGCTGTGGTACCCAGAGAGCAGAAGCTACAGGGAGCTTAGGCATCTCCTGAGGCTCGATGCACTCTACCTCACTAGCGATGAGACGGAAGCGGTTGCCGAGATCAACGACTGTTGCCTTGATACCCTTACCTGTCTTAGATGTGAAGACGAGACGAGCGGTCTGAGACTTGCGAATACCGATGCCGAGGAAGTGAACCTCCAACTTTGGCTTGTCTGTAGCGATGAGAGGGCAAACCTCGAGCATGTGGCTCTGGAGGCTAGATGTCTGATCCTTAGCAAAGTTGAGAGTGTAGTCCTCAAGGAATGAGCAACCCTTCTCCAAGCCCTGGTTCATTACCCAGAGTGTACGATAGAGGCAAGCTGTCTTCCAATCACCCTCTGCACCGAAACCATAACCCTCAGCCATCAAGCGCTGTGAAGCCAAACCAGGAATCTGGTCGAAGCCGCAGAAGTTAGGATCGTCAGCGTTAGCATCACCGAGGTCGTCGAAGTTAGTGGTGAATGCGATGGCACCCTCGTCCTTCAATACGCTGCGGAGAGCGATCTCAGCCTTAGCTGCATTCTTCACCTTCTCCCAGTAAACTTCCTCTCCAGACTCATCAATCTTGATGGTATATTCCTTCTTGTACTCCTCTACGAGCGCATCAGCCTCCTCGTCGGTTACCTTCTTGAAGTACTCCATCAAAGAAGATACTGGATAGTAATCTACGTGGTAGCCCAAACGCTGCTCAAACTCTACACGGTCGCCATCGGTTACGGCTACGTTGTTCATGTTCATACCGAACATCAAGCAGCGTACGTTGTGAGCATCAGCTACACCTACAGCTACGCGAGCCCATGTAGCAATCTGCTTCTGAGCCTCTTCGCTCTTCCAGTAGCCGACTACTACCTTGCGAGGTACACGCATACGAGTGCAGATATGACCAAACTCGATATCGCCGTGAGCAGACTGGTTGAGGTTCATGAAGTCCATATCGATGTCCTTCCAAGGAAGCTCAGCGTTGTACTGTGTATGGAAGTGGAGGAGAGGCTTCTTCAATGCCTGCAAGCCCTTGATCCACATCTTAGCAGGAGAGAAGGTGTGCATCCATGTGATGATACCTACACACTTATCGTCGTTGTTAGAAGCCTTCATGATAGCCTCTACCTCTGCTGAAGAGTTAGCGGTGCCCTTGTAAACTACCTTTACAGGGATGATGCCGCTGTTGTTCAGGCCATCTACCATATCCTTAGAGTGACCATCTACTATCTTAACTGTTTCGCCTCCGTAAAGAAGCTGTGCACCAGTTACAAACCAAATCTCGTAATTTTCAAATGCCTTAATCATGATTGTTGTGTTGTTTTATTGTTTATTTATTATTGTTTATTTCTTATCTTAGTTTGAAGAATGCCTAATTCTTAATTATAAATTTTTAATTAAAAAATTAGTGCTTTTTCTTCTGTCCGTAGTAAGCGTTAGGACCGTGCTTGCGGCTGAAGTGCTTCTCTACGAGCAATGGATTCATGGTGGTGTTAGGGTTCACGCTGAATGAGATGAAAGCCATCTTGGCTACCTGCTCAGCCACCACTGCGTGATAAACAGCTTCGTCAGCATCCTTACCCCATGTGAAAGGACCATGGTTCTTCACCAATACTCCAGGAGTGTGAACAGGGTTGATGTTATCCTTCTTGAAGCGGTCTACGATGACAACACCGGTATTCTTCTCATACTCTGCCATCATATCTTCAGTCATAGCATCAGTGCAAGGGATGCAATCGTGGAAGTAATCTGCATGAGTAGTACCGATGTTAGGGATGTCCATGCCAGCCTGAGCCCAAGCTGTAGCGTATGTAGAGTGTGTATGAACCACACCGCCCAACTCAGGGAATGCGCGATACAATACCAAGTGGGTAGGGGTATCTGAAGATGGATTCAAGTCGCCCTCTACCACCTTGCCAGTCTCCAGGTCAACGACTACCATGTCGCTAGCCTTCATGGTGTCATAGCTTACGCCAGATGGCTTGATCACTACAAGACCCTTCTCACGGTCGATGCCACTCACATTACCCCATGTGAAAAGCACGAGGTTATGCTTAACAAGGTCAAGGTTTGCCTTGAACACTTTTTCTTTTAATTCTTCTAACATAATATTAATCGTTAAAGTTGTCTACTATTATTATCTTGTTTCTGTATATCTTGTTTATTCTAACGCGATATGATGATATGTCGTTTTTACGAATATTCTATTTTAGATTGAACGATGGGTCTTGCTCGTATGCTCTCTTGTTGAAGCGATACAGGGCTGCTCCTCTTTTGGAGGTTACCTTATCGATCAGTTCCGTCTTTTCTATGAAGTCGATGTCCTTCACACGCTTGCGGAAGTTGCGCTTGTCTATCTCTTCGCCCATAACAGCCTCGAATACGTGCTGAAGCTGTGTCAGCGTAAAGAGATTAGGAAGCAGTCTGAAGCTCAATGGCTCATGATTGATGCGGCGGCGTATCTGTGAGATAGCGTTCGTTATCATCTGATTGTGGTCGGAGTAGAGATGTGGCAGTTCCTTGAGGCTTACCCATTCCAGTCCGTGCTCCTCGCGGAGGTGGTCATCATAGTCCACCACATTGATGAGGGTGCAATAGGCGATGGAGATAACTCGCTCACCTGGGTCACGGTCTATTCTGCCGAAGGCTCCCACCTGTCGGATGTAGAGACCTTTCATGCCCGTGAGTTCTAGAATTACTCTGTTGGCAGCGTCTTCGAGGTTCTCATTGGCTCCTACGAAACCGCCATATAGCGACCATTCGCCTCTTCCTGGGTCCATCTGTCGTTTGCCGATAAGTACCTGGAGGTCGCTTCCGTCAAATCCGAAGATAATACAATCCACGGATACCAATACCTTGGAGAATTCATTATAAAACTGCGTCATGGCCGTTGTTGTGTTTGTTGAAATCTATAGTTAATGTATTAAGTTTGTTGTTTGATAAAGGCTGGAGACCCAGCGGAGCTAATATCTCCAGCCTTGTATATATGTTTTTACCAGAAATAAGCGTAGAATGCTGCGCAGAGACCTACTACTACGAGGGTACCTACGATATCCCAAACATCCCAGCTCTCACGGATAGACTTCTTGAAGTCTGATGTGAATGTGATAGCTTCTACTTGCTCCTTGCTAGGAGCTGGTGTGAAGCAGCTAACTACAATCATGAAGATGATGAGGAATACGAGCAACCAGCACTCGAATACCAACCAGTTGGTCTGCCAGAACCATGCGGTGTAATCCCAGAATGCACCATCCATAGTTGCCTTACCTGTATCTGTGATGACATTGGTAACGAGGCGGAGCATACCGATACCGAAACCTGTAATCATGGTGTACTCACCTGCCTTAGGAGTAATCTTCTTGAAGAAAATACCCATGGCGAATACTGCTACCATGGCTGGAGCAAGGAGTGACTGGATGCCCTGGAGATAGTTGTAAAGGGTATCCATCTTCATCATGATAGGCAACCAAGCGAAACCGAGGATTACGACAACTACTGTGGCGATACGGCCTACGAGTACGTAGTGAGCCTCAGACATACCCTTCTTCAATGGCTTGTAGAAATCCTCGGTGAAGAGGGTAGCGCAAGAGTTGAAGAATGCTGCCAATGATGCAACAAGAGCACAGATGAAACCGATGGTTACAATACCCTTGATACCTGCTGGAAGTACGGTCTTCACCATGATGGCGAAGGCTGCGTCAGTCTCGTTCATCTGGATTGCGCCCTTCTGAGCCAAGGCTGCTGCAATCATACCAGGAATGAGGAACATGAAGCAAGGGAGAACCTTGAAGAAACCGGCTGCGATAGTACCGCGACGTGCACGCTTCATAACCTCTACGTTGCTCTCGCCAGGTACCTGACCGAGTACACGCTGAACGATGTGCTGGTCAGTACACCAGTACCAGAAACCGATGATGGTTGCACCGATGAATACTACGAAACCTGGATACTCCTGATACATAGAGTCACCAGCCTCCCAGTGGAACATGTGTGTGGTACCATAGCCATTGTTCAACTTGCCGCAGTAGTCCATCATGTCTGCCCATCCTGCTGTGATACTACCACCACCCAGTGCAGAGAGACCAAGGAAGAGAACCAAGAAAGAACCAACTACGAGGATTGGAGTCTGAATGGTTGACAATGTCATCACACCCTTCATGCCACCGAATACGGTGAAGATGGTGGTGAGGATAATCAAACCAATGGCACCTGCCCAGAAGTTCAAGCCCCAGAGATACTCGAAGAAGATACCACCTGTAAGTGCTGTAACACTAACCTTGGTAAGGATATATGCTACGAGGGTAATGATGGAAAGCCAAGAACCTGTGCGCTGGGTGTAGCGGAACTTCAGGAAGTCTGGCATGGTGATAATCTTACCCATCTTGTTGATGAGCAACTGATAGAATGGTACGAACAGCCAACCCAAGATCAGGATCATCCAGCCCTGCATCTCCCAGTGAGCCATACCCACACCACTCTTAGCGCCAGTACCGGCAAGACCTACAAGGTGCTCAGAACCGATGTTGGCAGCGAAGATTGCCATACCGATTACATACCAAGGCTCACCTTTACCAAAGAGGTAAGCAGATGAGTCTTCACCCTTCTGTGCCTTTCTGTCTTTCACAATCGCATGCCATACTGCCCAGATTACACCTACTACGCCAATAGCAAGCACTGCCCAGTCAAGCCATACGAATTCTGTTGAATTCCAATTCATAATCTTTGTTTATTCTTTAGATTTTATTATTAATTTATTGTTTATTCATACCTTGTAGAAAGGGAGAATCCTTTTTGCTAGAAGAATAACTCCCTTACATATAGACGATTACTTCTTTACGCTAAACTTGTAGACGAGGTGAGAATAGTACTTCTGTCCTGGCTTCAATGTAGCATCGGTCCAATCTTTCACTCCCTCAGTAATCTTAGTAGGAGAGTCTGGATACTTCTGGCTCTCGAAGCAAACGCTCACGTGCTTAGGATACTTGATACCATGCTTGCAAGCGATGCCTGTGCCCTGAAAGTTGCCAGTGTAAACCTGAATGCCAGGCTCGTTGGTGAATACTTCGAGGAGGATGCCAGTCTTAGGAGAGTAGAGGCTAGCGCAAACAGTCTTGTCGTCGCCTTTGCCGTCCTTATATGTATTCAAGCACCAGTTGTGGTCATAACCAGTAGCGTTCTTGATCTGATCGAAGTTGTAGTCCACCTTCTTGCCAATCTCTGTAGGAGTGCGGAAGTCCATAGGTGTGCCCTCTACGCTCTTGATCTCACCAGTTGGGATATAGAGAGAGTCGGCTGGGGTAAACTTATCGGCATTGATATACATTACCTGGTCGAAGCCTTCCTTGGATGGGTCACCATTCAGATTAAAGTATGAATGGTTGGTCATGTTGAGTACGGTCTCCTTGTCTGTAGTACCACCGAATACGATGTCGAGTGTGTTGTCACTCTTTACAGTATAGGTAGCTGTAGCAGTTACTTTGCCAGGGAATCCATTCTCGCCATCCTTGGCATTGATGGTGAAGGTTACTGAAGAATCATTCTTCTCTGTGATGTCATATACCTGGTTCAACCATCCTGTGGCTCCACCACCGTGAAGGCAGTTGCCATTATCATTTGGCTTCAAATTATAGGTAGAGCCTGCAATGGTCAACTTAGCATTCTTGATGCGGTTGGCATAGCGACCTACAGATGAACCATAGTCAGATGGTGAGTTGAGAGTATCAGCATACTGATGGATGTTATCATAACCCAATACCACGTCAGTAGGTTTGCCATCCTTGTCTGGTACAGAGATAGAAACCACTCGACCACCATAGTTGGTGAGGCATACCTCCATGCCATTGGCATTCTTGAGGGTTACTAACTCAGTCTTCTTGCCCAATACAGTAGAATCGAAATCTGCTGGATTCAAGCCTGACTGTGTAAGACTTGCATTGCTGCTTGATGAACAAGCTGAGAGGGTAGCGATTGTCGCCAAACCTGCTCCCATGATAAGGTGCTTTACGTTGCTCATTTTTAGGTTGTTTTTTATTGTTTATTAATTTTGGGTGTAAAATTACAATTTTATTTCGAAACTGCAAGCGTTTTCCCCAATTATTTTTTATCTAAAGTGTCTTTTTAACACTATTTGCATAAATAAGGGCTGTTTTTTATGATTTCACAGAGTTTTTGATACAAAAAAGGCTGCAACAGATTTCCCAACCTATTGCAGCTACAATCAAATATATTTGTGAAGCAAGAAGGGGATACCCCCTTCCTATATTTTAGCATACCTTATGTGAACCCTCTGAGATAACCACTGGGTAAATCTCAGGAGCATGACCATACTTAGCAGTAAACTTGGCAGTAACATCCTCGCAGAACTTGTCGTAGATGTCGTCCTTTACCAAGTTGATGGTGCAGCCACCAAAGCCGCCACCCATGATACGGCTACCAGTTACGCCGTCTTCCTTGGCTACGTCGTTCAAGAAGTCTAGCTCCTCGCAGCTTACCTCATACTCCTTGCTCAAGCCGTGGTGAGTCTCGTACATCTTCTGACCAACAGTCTCGTAATCACCCTTCTCAAGAGCATCGCAGACTGCCAATACGCGGTCTTTCTCACCCAATACGAAGTGAGCGCGACTGTAATCCTCTTCACCTACCTCGGCACGAACCTCTTCCAACTGCTCCCATGTGCAGTCACGGAGAGTCTCGAACTTAGCCTCTGGGTGTTTAGCGGCGATGTGCTTAACCACATTCTCGCAAGAGTTGCGGCGGTCGTTGTATGGAGAACCTGCCAACTCGTGCTTAACCTTAGAGTTGACCAAGCAGAGCTTGTAGCCCTTTGGCTCGAATGGGAAGTACTCAAACTCGCGGCTGTTGCAATCGAGACGCATCAACTTGCCTTCCTTGCCAAAGACAGAAGCAAACTGGTCCATGATGCCGCAGTTTACACCGATGTACTTGTGCTCTGTAGCCTGACCAGCGAGAACGAGATCCCACTTAGAAACCTTGTTGTCGCCAAAGAGGTCATTAAGTGCGAAAGCGAAGCAGCTCTCCAAGGCAGCAGAAGAAGACATACCTGCACCGAGAGGCACATCACCATAGAATGCAGCATTGAATCCCTTCACGTCAACACCAAGAGCCTTCATCTCCTGGCAGACGCCATAGATGTAGCGTGCCCAAGAAGCGCGAGGTCCTTCAGGATCATCTACCTTAAACTCAACACGGTCTTTCAAGTCGATAGAGTAGAGCATCACGGTGTTGGAGCTGTTTGGTCGAATCTCTGCCATGATACCTTTATCTACTGCGCCAGGGAATACGAATCCACCATTATAGTCGGTGTGCTCACCGATAAGGTTGATACGACCTGGAGACATATAAATATTACCTGTCTTACCATCGAAATGCTTGATGAAGCGGCTTCTTACTTTTTCAATATCCATAATAGTTAAGTTTTAATAGTTGTTATTATAAAAATGATTTGTTTATTGCATCAATATATAAGATGTATACATAATATAAATATGTATATATGAAAAGTCCCGAGAGTGGTTTACCCTCGGGACAATATATATTAGTCTACAGGAATATCCTTGTTTACGTTCTTGCAACCAACAACGGCATAGAAGAACATATATGCCATACAGATCAGTGGCACGATGTAGCTGGTCATATAGCCTGCGTTATCGGCTATGAAGTTCTGTACCAATGGCATCAAGCCACCACCTACAACCATCATCATGAAGATACCAGAAGCCTGAGCGGTATACTTGCCCAAGCCCTCAGTAGCAAGGTTAAAGATAGATGCCCACATGATAGATGTGCAGAGACCGCAGAGTACCAAGAACATGGCAGCTACAGGCACTGTTACCATCTGGAATGATGTACCGGTGAATACTGGCATCTCAACTGTAGTGCTCTTGCCAAGGATGACTGCGAGGATGATGAAAATCATACCTACACCATTAGCCACGAACATCATCATACGGCTAGATACCTTGTCGGCAATAAAGCTGGAGAGCAAACGACCTACCAACATCAGCAACCAGTAAGTACCGGCTACGAAACCACCAATGGCTGCTGCGTTAGCCAATACATTACCATTGATGAAACCACCACCATTGACTGTAGTATCAGAGATGTAGAAATTCAATGTTCCAGGGATACCAACCTCAACGCCTACATATACGAAGATGGCAATAACACCGAGGTTGAAGTGGCGGAATGCCCATGGAGAATGCTCGAATACAGTCTTGTCTGTAGTCTTGCCCATCTCAGGATCCTGGATAGGGATGAAGTTCAAGATGATGAAAGCAGCAGCGAATACTGCGAGAGCGATGTAAAGCACGAGGTTTACGTCTACCATCTTAGTGTTGGCTGTTACAGTACCGATGAGGGCGCCTACGAGCATTGGGGTTAAAGTACCAGATAAACTATTCAGTGTACCACCAATGAGGTTCAGCTGGTTACCACGGTTGCCACCACCACCGAGAAGGTTGAGCATTGGGTTAACAACTGTATTCAAAATACATACAGCAAAACCTGAGATGAAGGCACCGAAGAGGTAAACAGCAAAGCCGCTTACATCAGCGCCAAACTTACCAGCAAGGAACTGGATCAAGACACCTACGAAACCTGTAGCGATACCAGCAAGCGCGGTCTTCTTATAGCTAATCTTGGTGAGCAACTTACCAGCAGGGATACCCATGAAGAGGTAAGCCAAGAAGTTCATGGCATTACCGAGCATACCAATCATGTTGGCACTACCGCTGTCGGCGAATACGTTTTTCCAAATGACTCCGATAGGAGCAGCCAAGTTCGTTACGAACGAAATCATGGCGTAGAGGAACATCATCGTAATGATGGCGATGACGTTACCATTTTTGTTTTGGTTTTCCATTTTTTTTGATAGTTGATATTTTGTGTTATTGTTATTTTTGCTTGTTTGGTTGTTGCTTATTCAAGCGTGAAAATGGAGCAGACGCATTTTTCTCATGTATCTGCTCCATGTTCATATAGGGTTATTTCTCTACGCCAAACTTATAGATAGTCTTCTGAGTGTATGTCTCACCTGGGTTCAATCTACAGCTAGGGAAGTATGGGTGGTTAGGAGTGTCTGGGAACTTCTGGGCCTCGAAGCAGACTGCACTGCGACGTGGGAAAGTAGCGCCAAACTGTCCTAAAATACCAGCCAAGAAATTGCCTGTATACATCTGCAAACCTGGTTCGGTAGTATAAACCTCCATAGTGCGGCAGCTTACAGGGTCCTTGATGCGAGCTGCGAAGCTGAGCTCGCCCTCTTCCTTCTTATTCAATACGAAGTTGTGGTCGTAGCCCTGACCATTTTTGATCTGCTCATTGTCTGCATCGATGTCCTGACCAATTGGCTTTGGCTTGCGGAAATCAAATGGAGTACCCTCAACCTTCAGGATTTCACCTGTAGGGATAGATACCTTGTCAATAGGCAAATAGTGGTCTGCATTAACCTCGCAGATGATGTTCTCTATAGTTGGGGTAGGGTTAGCGATGCCCTGGATAGAGAAGAATGCGTGGTGGGTCAAATTCACGATGGTAGTCTTGTTGGTGGTAGCCTGATACTTGATGACAAACTCGTTGTCGTCGGTCAGTGTGTAAGCCACCCAAACTGCCAATTCGCCTGTGAAGCCTTCCTCGCCATAAGGGCTTGTATACTTCAGTACTACTGCGTTCTCACCCATACGAGTTGCGTCCCATACGTGGGCATGGAAACCAGTTGGACCGCCATGCAGATGGTTAGGACCATCATTGCAAGCCAGTTGATACTCCTTGCCATGGAGGGTGAACTTACCTTCCTTGATTCGGTTGCCATAGCGACCAATCAATACACTCAAGAATGGCTCAGGAGAGTTGATGACGTCCTTGATGTTATCGTGACCCTGGATCAAGTTGGCATAGTTGCCATCCTTGTCAGGCATCATGATGGCAACGACCGCTCCACCATAGTTAGTTACTGCAACTTCGTTGCCTTGCTTGTTTCTCAACACGAAGAGATCTGTCTCTTTGCCGTTGACTGTGGTCTGGAAATCTTCTCTTTTCAAACCACATTTATTTGCTGGTTCTGCATTCATAATATCTCATTTTTTTTAGTTACTTACTCTTGGTTAAAAGTAATATACTGCAAAGTAACAAAAAAAAAATGAGTATGACAAATATTTTGGCAATTATTTGATTTAAAAAACCTAAAAATGTATTAAGAGAGTAAATCAGCCACTACATAACTAGACCCTCCGACAAAGATAAAGTCATCCTTCATGGCTTGTTCGTTAGCAGCATTAAATGCTTCTTTTACAGAATGATAGATTTTTCCATTCAAACCATGTTTTGCCGCAATTTCTGCCAATTTTTCCACTGGAATGGCTCTGTGAGTGGAAGCCTGCGCCCAATAGAATTTTGTACCAGTTTTTGGCAAAATCTGTAAAACACCGTCCACATCTTTATCGTCCACCATGCCGAAGACGATGTGCTTCACTGGAGCTTCTACCGCCTCGATCTGTGATGCCAGATATTGCCAGCCTGCAAGGTTGTGGCCCGTATCACAGATGGTGAGAGGTGCATTGTTGAGCTTTTCCCATCTACCACGCAAGCCTGTGAGTTCGCAGACGTGAGCGAAGCCCTGCTGGATAGCATCATTGCTGATCGACATCATCTGCTGGAGTTGGGCGAGGGCTGTGAAGATGGTTTTCTTGTTTTTCTCCTGATAGCTGCCCTTCAGTTCCAAGTCTACATCATAAGAGATGTCTTGGTCTTGGGCAAAGAGGATAGGGGCGTGCTTTTGGCTTGCCACCTCCTTGAACACAGGCTTGGTTTCTGGTAGATATTCGCCTACCACTACAGCCACTCCTGGCTTGATGATGCCAGCCTTCTCGCCTGCTATCTGGGCCAGAGTGTTACCCAAGAACTGGGTGTGGTCAAAGCTGATGTTGGTGATGACGGAGAGGAGTGGGGTGATAATGTTGGTGCAATCCAGTCTGCCGCCCAGCCCCACTTCGATAACTGCGATGTCTACCTGCTGCTCGGCAAAATACTTGAATGCCATAGCCGTGGTGAGTTCGAAGAAGGAAGGGTGGAGGGGCTCGAAAAATGAGCGATGCTCTGCCACGAAGTCGATGACGAATTGCTCAGATACGCACTCGCCATTGACGCGGATGCGCTCTCGGAAGTCTACAAGATGAGGAGATGTGAAGAGCCCTACCTTGTAGCCTTGGCTCTGCAGGATGGCAGCCAGGGTATGAGAACAAGAGCCCTTGCCATTGGTTCCTGCCACATGGATGGTCTTGAATAGCTTGTGGGGATGGCCGAAGTGGGCATCTAGCTCCTCGGTGGTTTGCAATCCCGGCTTGTAAGCCTTGGCTCCGATCTTCTCGAAGACGGGAGCGCTATGAAATAAATAATCTATTGTTTCGTTGTAATTCATATACCTTATCATATGTAGAGAGAAAATGTGAATATTAAGAAGAAAGCTTGGTTATCGGCAAGAAATGCTGGGAGGGCAGGTTTGTTACCTGCCCAATAAGGAGAAATGCTTTTATACTACATTCTTGCTCATAGGGTTGCTCCCAGAGTTTCTAGCGGTAGAAAAACTTGCAAAATAAGGGGGAAGCCAGAAGATAGCTGTCATATACGAAATGACTTCTTCTGAACTTCCCCCTCACTATGTGTAGTTCTACTTAAAGAGATTTTTAAAGCTGTCGAAGAGAGACTTCTTGGTGGCATTGTCTGCCTTGAAGTTGTCGCACTCCTTGAATTTCAATACCATTTCCTTCTCTTCCTTGGAAAGGGTCTTTGGTATGAATACGGTTACATTGACGATGATATCGCCCTTGCCATAACCATAACCCTGGATGGCTGGCATACCCTTGCCACGCAGTCTGATTTGCTTGCCTGGCTGAGTGCCTGATTCTATCTTGATGGTGGTTTTGCCATCGAGGGTAGGGATTTCTACCTCTCCGCCCAGTGTGGCTGTGGCAAAGTCGAGTACCAAGTTATAGTAGAGGTCCTTGCCCACACGCTCAAAGTTTTCGTCCTTCTCTACGGTTACGAGTACCTGCAGGTCGCCGTTGGTGCCATTGTGCTTACCCTTGTTGCCCTTGCCTGGAGCGGTAACCACCATGTCATTGTCTACTCCTGCTGGGATGTTGATTTCCACAACTTCCTCGCCCTTCACGATGCCTTCTCCACCGCAAGCCTTACACTTGTTCTTGATGATGGCGCCCTCGCCATGGCATTGTGGACAAGCCTGCTGGGTTTGCATCATGCCAAACATGGAGCGAACGGTCTTCATCGTTACGCCCGAACCATGACAAGTAGGGCAGGTCTCTGGCTTGGCGCCACCTTCGCAACCCGTACCGTGACAGCTGTCGCAGGTTACGTCCTTGCGAATCTTAAACTTCTTGGTTACGCCAGTAGCTGCCTCCTGGAGAGTCAACTTCACCTTGACGCGGAGGTCGCTGCCCTGATATTGGCGCGCACCGCCACCGCCAAATCCGCCGCCAAAGCCACCGAATCCGCCACTATGACCCCCAAAGATGTCGCCAAACATAGAGAAGATGTCGCTCATATCCATGCCTGAGCCACCATTGAATCCGCCAAATCCTCCCTGAGGACCGTCGAATCCAAATTGGTCATACTGCTGTCTCTTCTGAGGGTCGTGGAGCACCTCGTAAGCCTCGGCAGCCTCCTTAAACTTCTCCTCAGCCTCCTTGTCGCCGGGGTTGCGGTCTGGGTGATACTTGATAGCTATCTTGCGATAGGCTTTCTTTATCTCGTCTTCAGATGCCTGCTTGTCTACGCCCAGCACCTCGTAATAGTCTCTCTTAGCCATTCTTTTCTTGTTTTATATGATTGAATGCTCTTCCGTTTACTGTCCCACTGCCACCTTGGCATGGCGAATCACCTTGTCATTGAGGGTGTAGCCCGTCTGTACGCAGTCGATGACCTTGCCCTTCTTGTCGTCGCCCATACCAGGCACCATGGCGATGGCCTCGTGGTAGTCTACGTCGAAGTTCTTGTCCTGAGTCTCAATCTTCTTGACACCGAGCGATTCCAGTGACTTCACAAACTTATTGAATATCATCTGCACGCCTTCCTTGATGGCCTTAGGGTCTTCGCTCTTGTCGGCAAGGGCGCGCTCAAAGTCGTCCAGTACTGGCAGGATGGCAGCGATAGTCTTCTCGCCACCGTTCATGATGAGTTCAGCCTTCTCCTTGAGGGTGCGCTTGCGATAGTTCTCAAATTCGGCAGTCTTGTAGAGCAACTGCTTCTTGAGGTCTTCTACTTCCTGCTGTGCCTTGGCCAGAGGGTCGAGTTCCTTCTCCTCTGCCTTGTTGTCAGCATTGGCGGTATCCTTGTCAGCAGTTTCTGACTCCTTGTCAGTCTGCTGCTCCTTGTTATTCTCTTGAGTGCCCTGCTCAACGTTCTCTGTGTTAACGTCTTGCTGAGCGTTTCCGTCTTCTATATGAATGTTTCTTTCTTTTGACATAATCTTATTGTTTTTATTTTATGGATTAGCCCACAAAAATTATGCCAACCCGATTCGCATCGAATTGGCATAGGATTCGTACAAGTGCCGCTGCACATTTCCAATTTTACCTTTTGACAATATTTTTATTCCACATAAGAATTTCTTATTCAAATCCATACATCTTAGCCTTTTGCTCCTTGATGGTCTCATCATAGATGTACTCATCGTATGACATGAGCTTGTCGATGGTGCCAGATGGGGTAAGCTCGATGATTCGGTTGGCTACGGTATTGATAAACTCGTGGTCGTGGCTAGAGAAGAGGATGTTGCCCTTGAATGCCACCAGGTTGTTGTTGAATGCCTGGATACTCTCCAAGTCGAGGTGGTTAGTAGGGGTGTCGAGAATCAAGCAGTTGGCGTTTTGCAGCTGCATGCGAGCTATCATACATCTCATCTTCTCGCCTCCTGAGAGCACATTCACCTTCTTCAGAACTTCCTCGCCGCTGAAGAGCATTCTTCCAAGATAGCCCTTCATTGCTACCTCGTTGCCTGGACCATACTGGCTCAACCAGTCTACCAGGTTCTTGTCGCTCTGGAAAAATTCTGTATTGTCGAGTGGCAGATAGGCTGTGGTGATAGTTACACCCCATTTGTATTCGCCAGCGTCTGCCTTTCTGTTGCCATTGATAATCTCGAAGAGGGCGGTCATCGCCTTAGGGTTGTGAGAGAGGAATACCACCTTCTCACCCTTCTCAATGTTGAAGTTTACGTTGTCGAAGAGTACTGTTCCGTCCTCATCCACAGCCTTCAAGCCTTCTACCTCAAGAATCTGGTTGCCTGGCTCACGGTCCATCTGGAAGATGATGCCTGGATACTTGCGGCTAGATGGGCGAATCTCCTCTACATTGAGCTTCTCGAGCATCTTCTTGCGCGATGTGGTCTGCTTGCTCTTAGCAACATTGGCTGAGAATCGGCGGATAAACTCCTCCAACTGCTTTTTCTTCTCCTCGGCCTTCATCTTCTGGTTCTGAGCTTGGCGCAGAGCCAACTGAGAACTCTCGTACCAGAAAGAGTAGTTGCCGGCAAACATGGTAATCTTACCGAAGTCGATGTCCACGGTCTGTGTGCTGACAGCATCGAGGAAGTGGCGGTCGTGAGATACTACCAATACGGTCTGCTCCACATTGCTCAGGTATTCCTCCAGCCACTCTACGGTGTCGAGGTCGAGGTCGTTGGTAGGCTCATCGAGGAGCAGGTTGTCTGGGTTGCCAAAGAGAGCCTTGGCCAACATCACACGCACCTTCTCTGTATTGGAGAGCTCGCCCACAAGCTTGTCGTGGCGGTCTTCCTTCACGCCGAGGTTCTGTAGCAGCTGTGCGGCATTGCTCTCAGCCTCCCAACCGTTCATCTCAGCAAATTTGAGCTCCAGCTCGGCTGCTAGGTTACCATCCTCCTCGGTCATCTCTGGCTTGGCGTAGAGGCGCTCACGCTCCTTCATGTTCTCCCACAATGGCTGATGGCCCATGAGCACGGTGTCCATCACGCGATATTCATCATACTTAAAGTGGTCCTGCTCCAATACGGAGAGTCGCTCGCCTGGCCCCATCTCCACGGTACCCTTGTTAGGCTCCAAATCACCGCTGATGGCACGAAGGAAGGTAGACTTGCCTGCGCCATTGGCACCGATGATGCCGTAGATGTTACCATGAGTGAACTTGAGGTTTACGTCCTTGTAAAGCACTCTCTTTCCGAATTGAATTGCAAGATTTGTTACTGTAATCATTCTTTTATATTATTCCTTCTTTTTTATTTTTGCTTGCAAAGTTACAAAAAAATATTTGAAAACCAATAGATTAATGAAAAAAAGAGTGATATTTAAGTTAAAATATGTCCGTTTCTTGCGTATTTTCACTTTTTTCATTACTTTTGCAGAGAAAATAAAGATATAGTATGAGACAAAACAATCATAAGTTTACCAGCCGTGGCAATCAGGCATGCGGATATGGCAACCCTAATGAATATGAACACTACCAGGTGGGCAAGCCTGCCAAACTGCTGGAGTGGCTGCTCGAAAACCTCAAGGGGCAGAGCAAGACCAAGGTGAAACTCACCCTGCAGGGTAGGGGAATCAGGGTGGACGGCAAGACCATCACCCAGTTCGACCATCAGCTCAAGCCCGGCATGAAGGTGAGCGTGAGCAAGACTAAGAAGAACAAGGAGGTGTTTAAGAGCCGCTATCTCAAGATAGTATATGAAGACAGATATCTCATCGTGATAGAGAAGAACGTGGGCATACTCAGCATGGCGGCAGGCCATTCCACGCTCAATGTGAAGACCGTGCTCGATGACTACTTCCACCAGACCCGACAGAACTGCCAGGCGCATGTGGTGCACCGATTGGACCGCGACACCTCTGGGCTCATGATCTATGCCAAGGATAAGCAGACGGAACTGGCCCTGGAGGATGACTGGCATCACAATGTGTATGACCGCCGCTATGTGGCGCTCGTATCGGGCGAGATGGAGGACGATGAGGGCACCATCGCCAACTGGCTGAAGGACAACAAGGCTTACATCACCTATGCCAGCGATACTGACAATGGAGGCAAGTATGCCGTTACCCACTTCCATACCCTGCAGCGCACCACCACCCATTCGCTCGTGGAGTTTAAGCTGGAGACGGGCAGGAAGAACCAGATTCGCGTTCACACTGCCGATATGGGCCATCCCGTATGTGGCGACATCAAGTATGGCAATGGCGATGACCCTTGCGGCCGTCTCTGCCTGCATGCCTACGTGCTCTGCTTCTACCATCCAGTTACCCACCAGCCGCTGGAGTTTGAGACACCCATCCCTAGCGAGTTTCGCAAGGTGATGAAGGGGTAATAAAGAATTAATAATTAATAATTAAGAATGAGTAATTTCGCATATTATGCTTTCGCCCTCATCGTACTGATAGTGGGATTGATGATATTGAAGAAGGTGGCCACTTGTATGGTCAAGATGGTAGTTGCTTTCATTATGATAGCCATATTGCTAGGCGTATATTGGCTATACTTTTAGAATTAGGATTTATATGTAGATACTCTCTGTGGGTATTGAGTTTTTAAAAAAAATACTGAAAAAGGGCAGAGTCCGTGAGGATTCTGCCCTTTGCTTATTGTGTTTACCAGAACAACATTTTCTTCATTATTTTTAGAGGATAGTCTTCACTGCCTCCAGCATGCCCTTCTCCTGAATCAAGTCAAGATACTTCTTTACCAATTCGGTCAAGCCAGGAACAGTCTTGTTCAAGTCCTCATGCCAGATGTAGTCGAAGCCCAGTACTCCTTCTGCTACCTTCTGAGTATCGCCAGTGGCCCAGAGCTCTGTCAGCTTGTCAATGATCTTCTGGTCGTCCTGAGGCTTGATAGAAGCACCGTCCTCGCGTACTCCACCCTTGTAGTAAGTGATGATGGCTGCCAAGCCGAATACCAATCCCTGTGGCAATTCGCCCTTGCGCTCCAAGTATACCTTGACGCCTGGCAGATCGCGGGTCTCGTACTTAGGGAATGAGTTGAGCATGATGCTAGTAACCTGGTGGTCTACGAATGGGTTCTCGAAGCGCTCCAATACATCGGCAGCAAACTTCTGGAGCTCGTCCATAGGCAAGTTGAGGGTCTGCATCAACTCATCAAACTGTACCTTGTGGATGTACTTGCCCAATACTGGATGCTCGCAAGCATCGCGCACGATGTTGACGCCGCTCAGGTATGTTACAGGGCTCAATACAGTGTGAGGGCCATTCAGCAGAGTAACCTTGCGCTCGTGGTATGGCTTCTCATTGTCGGTGATGAGCACGTGGAGGCCAGCCTTATGAGCAGGGAATTCCTCCTGCATCTGCTCTACGGTCATGTTCTCAGCCTTCTCGATTACCCAGAGGTGGAAGCTCTCAGCCTTGACTACGAGATTGTCCTTGTAGCAAATCTTCTGCTGGATTTCCTTGATGGTATCGCGTGGGAAGCCTGGTACGATGCGGTCTACGAGGGTAGCGCATACATAGCAGTGATTGGTAAACCACTCCTTGAAGCCCTCATAGTCGGCGCCCATGTCTTCCTTCCAAAGCTCGATATACTGGTAGATGCACTCCTTCAGGTGATGGCCATTGAGGAAGATGAGCTCGCAAGGCATCAAGATCATACCCTTGGTAGGGTCGCCCTCGAAGTATTTGTAGCGGTGGAAGAGGAGCTGTACCAACTTGCCAGGGTAAGAGGCAGCTGGAGCATCTGTAAACTTGCAAGAGTCATCGAATGCGATACCTGCCTCAGTGGTGTTAGAGATGATGAAACGCATCTCTGGCTGCTCTGCCAATGCCATAAAAGCCTGGTTCTGAGAATATGGATTCAGGCAACGGCTGATGACGTCAATGCGCTCCAATCTATTGACAGCCTGGCCGTTCTCCTTACCCTGGAGATTGACGTGATAGAGACAGTCCTGACCATTGAGCCAGTCTACCATACCCTGAGCCAATGGCTGCACTACGACAACCGAACCGTTGAAGTCGGTCTTCTTATTCATGTTCCATACAATCCAATCTACGAATGCACGGAGAAAGTTACCTTCACCAAACTGGATGATTTTCTCAGGCGCTATGCTCTTAGGCGCTGTACGCTTGTTCAAAGCTTTTAACTCTTTCATGATTTGTTTTTATGTTTGTTATTTTTTGTTTTATTAATGACGTTTTATTCGTTGTTTCGTTTTTACGGATGCAAAGGTAATCATTTATTTGTTATGATGGATAAAAAAAACGCAAAAACTTAACGCAAACCTTTACGCAAACTGTAGCGGATGAAGCAATATGACTTACTGGAAGAACGAAAAAACGGCGTATCCTCTCGGACCCGCCGTTACTGACTTTTTCCTTCCCCTCCACTGAGGGTTCGTTATATTTTTTTTCTTTAACAGACGATTTTTTACATGGCGAATGTATTGAATCCGCCGTCCACCACAGCCACAGTACCTGTAACGAATGCTGCAGCATCGCTCATCAGATAGTGGATGGTGCCACAGAGCTCCTCTGGCTTGCCCATTCTGCCAAATGGAGTCTGTCTGATCACATCCTCTCCACGCTGGGTATAGCTACCGTCAGGGTTGGTGAGGAGCGCACGGTTCTGCTCAGTGATGAAGAATCCCGGAGCGATGGCGTTCACACGGATGCCCTCGCCAAACTTCTTGGCGCACTCCGTAGCCATATAAGCCGTGAAATTAGAGATGCCAGCCTTGGCAGCAGCATAGCCGCATACGCGGGTCATAGGGCGGAAGGCAGCCATGGAAGAGAAGTTGATGATGCTTCCCTTGCCAGCCTCTACCATAGGCTTGAGGAATACCTGAGTAGGGATCACAGTACCGGTGAGGTTGAGGTTGAGCACAGTCTGGAACTGGTCAGCCTGCAAGTCAAAAAAGTTCTGGTCTGGAGAGATGGTGGCACCCTTCATGTTGCCGCCAGCCGCATTGAGAAGCGTGTCTATCTTGCCATACTTAGCCAAGATATCTGCGCAGTTTTTCTCCACCACCTCTTGGTTCATCACGTCGGTCTTGTAGAACGAAGCCACTCCGCCATGAGCCTTGATGTCGGCTATGATTTCGTTACCCACATCCTCTTTTCTTCCCAGGATAGCCACCTTGCAGCCTTCCTGAGCCAAGTATTTGGCGATGCAGCGTCCCAAGACACCTGTACCACCAGTGATAACCACTACATAATCTTTGATATTAAACAGGTTACTCATATTATTTGTGTGATATTTTTATTAGTTCTTTATCTGATTGCTATTTGTTTTAAATATAAAACAGAGCGAGATACGGGAATCGAACCCGCCTCCCAGGCTTGGGAAGCCCGTGCACTACCGATGTGCTAATCTCGCCTATCAGAGCCACGAGCGGGACTCGAACCCGCGACCCACGCATTACGAATGCGTTGCTCTACCAACTGAGCCATCATGGCTTTTCGCTTATCCTCTCATCGAGAATGTGAATGCAAAGGTAATCAAAAATCTCGAAATTAAGAAATTATTCCCAAAGAGTTTTTCTTGATTAACTATCATTAACAAAGACATCTCTTTATACATTATTATATATTAGGAGGAAAAGGAATAAGGGATAAAAGCTGATATGAGCGTTTGGCTACGCTGATTGATATAACCTAAGCTGCATCCATATATGAGCATAGCATACATTATATATGTCTATAGCCTATATCATATATACCAATAACTTACACCATGTATGGCATCAAGTAACGCCATGTATGGCATCCATGAACACCATAAATGGTATACACGAACGCCATATATGGCGATTAACTATTTGTCATGAAATGCTCTAAAGAGGTCGAAGGAGGCATCCCAATCCTTCCAAACTGGCTCTCTGCCTAGTTCCTTGAGGCGAGCATTGATGACCTGGGCGGTGCGCTCATCGCTCACGGTGAACTGTTCCAGTGCCTGTGGGTAAGTGTGGTAGCCGCCAGGGTTTACCTTGGATTCTGCCGACATGGTGGTTACGCCGAGCGTGGCCATATTGTCACGGATAAAGGCTGGCTCACGGGTAGAGTAGGAGATGTCTACATCGTGGTCGAAGATGCGCATGGCGAAGGTGGCTTGTGCCAGCTCCTTGTCGCTCATGAAGCAGTTAGGCTGGAAACCCTCGTTCTGGGCAGGGCGCATACGTGGGAAGTTGACGCTGTACTTGGTGCGCCAATAGTGCTTCTGCAGATAGCGCAGGTGGTAAGCCATCATCACTACGTCGGTGCGCCATTCCTTCTCCAGTCCTATCAGCACACCCATGCCGATGCTGTGTACGCCTGCCATACCCATGCGGTCGAATCCATCGCAACGCCACTCAAACTTGCTCTTCATACCACGTGGGTGATAGAGCTTGTAGTTCTCACGGTGGTAGGTCTCCTGGAAGCAAATCACGCCGTTCATACCATGGTCGGCTAGCGTCTTGTAATCCTGGGTAGAGAGCGGCATCACCTCAATCTTCACATTAGAGAAATACTTCTTGGCAATGTCGATGGCCTTGGCGAGATAAGGGGTGCCCGCCTTGGCAGGGTTTTCGCCCGTTACGAGCAGGATGTTCTCGAAGGGAGCCAACTGCTTGATGGCCTTGTACTCATTCTCTATCTGCTCAGGGGTGAGGATGGTGCGAGCCATCGGGTTCTCTCTGTGGAATCCGCAATACACGCAGGAGTTGGAGCAGGAATTGGTGATGTAGAGGGGGATGAACATGGACATCGTCTTGCCAAAACGCTCCTCGGTATATTGGCGAGAGAGGCGTGCCATCTGCTCCAAGTAAGGCTCGGCGGCAGGTGAAAGCAGTGCCATGAAGTCGTTGACATCACAATGACTCTTACGGAGCGCACGTTCCACATCATTGGCAGTCATGGAGGCGATGCGCTCGGTGGTTTCCTCCCAACTGATATTCTTTAATTCGTCTGAAAACATTTTTTATTCTTTAAATAGGTAGTAGGAGTGAACCTCCTGCCACACTTTATTTCTTATATTTTCTTAAGTCATGAGTCAGCTTGGCAGCACAGAAGTTAGGACCGCACATGGTGCAGTATTCGCCGTCTGTATGACCTGCCTCCTCAAAATACTGAAGTGCCAACTCTGGGTCGAGCGAGAGATGGAACTGGTCGCGCCAACGGAAGTCGAAACGTGCCTTGCTGAGGGCATTGTCTCGGATGGTGGCTCCTGGATGTCCCTTCGCCAAGTCGGCTGCATGGGCTGCTATTTTGTAGGTTACCACGCCGGTGCGCACGTCTTGCTTGTTAGGCAGGGCGAGATGCTCCTTAGGGGTTACGTAGCAGAGCATGGCGGTGCCGAGCCAAGCTATCTGTGCTCCACCGATGGCAGAGGTGATATGGTCGTAGCCTGGGGCGATGTCGGTAACGAGAGGACCAAGGGTGTAGAATGGTGCCTCATGGCAATGATCCAACTGGCGCTCCATGTTCTCCTTGATCTTCTGCAATGGCACGTGACCAGGACCCTCGATGAATGCCTGTACATTCTTGTCCCAAGCACGGGTAACGAGTTCGCCCATGGTGTCGAGCTCGGCAAACTGGGCGGCATCATTGGCATCGGCGATGCAGCCAGGGCGCAATCCATCGCCCAGGGAGAGGGCTACGTCATACTGAGCCACGATGTCGCAGATATCATCGAAGTGCTCGTAGAGGAAGCTCTCCTTGTCGTGGTAGAGACACCATTTGCTCATGATGCTGCCGCCACGGCTCACGATACCGCAAAGGCGACTGTCGGCGAGATGTACGTTGTGGCGACGGATGCCGGCATGGATAGTAAAATAGTCCACACCCTGCTCGCACTGCTCGATGAGGGTATCACGGTAGATTTCCCAAGAGAGGTCTTCCACCTTGCCATTCACCTTCTCCAGAGCCTGGTAGATAGGCACGGTGCCTACTGGCACAGGGCAGTTGCGCACAATCCATTCACGAGTTTCGTGGATGTTGTCGCCAGTGGAAAGGTCCATCAGCGTGTCGCCTCCCCATTTGCAAGACCATACCGCCTTGTCTACTTCTTCCTCGATGCTGGAGGTGGTAGCAGAGTTGCCGATGTTAGTATTGATTTTCACGGCAAAGTTTCTGCCGATAATCATAGGCTCGCTCTCTGGGTGGTTGATATTGGCAGGCAATACGGCACGTCCACGGGCTATCTCCTGGCGCACATATTCTGGTGTGATATAGCTCTTGATGCCCAGTTCCTCGCAGTTCATGTTCTCACGGATGGCTACATATTCCATCTCAGGTGTGATGATGCCAGCCTTGGCGTAAGCCATCTGTGTGATGTGCTTGCCAGCTTGGGCACGGCGAGGCTTCTGGATATGCTCGAAGCGCAGATGGTCGAGAGAATGGTCGGCAAGACGCATCTTGCCATATTCGCTGGTTACCTCGCAGAGTTGCTCGGTGTCATTGCGGTCCAAGATCCACTGCTCGCGCAAGCGGGGCAATCCTTTCTTCAGGTCTACCCGATAGTTGGGGTCGGTATACGGACCACTGGTGTCGTAAATATACACGGGAGCATTAGGCTCGGTATGCGGAATGCCTCGTTCATCCTTTACGACGGTAGGAGTAAGGTTCGCCTTGGTCATTCCGACCTGTATCTGTGGGAAGAGTTTTCCCTGCATATACGCCTTTTCTCTCTTGGCGTAAGCATTGTTATCGTTTGGCATAAATGTCAAATTAAGTGAAGAGTGAAGACTTTAATTGTCTTCATTGCTATTTTTTTATTTTTGTAATTATAAATTCTTAATTATTAATTATTTAAGAATGCGGTGAGTGGAGAACTTGCCTCGGCGCAATCGCTGATGGCACCCAGTCCTGCCTCGTAGGCACGTCGACCGCAGATAACTGCCTCCTTGAAAGCCTTAGCCATTTCCACAGGGTTGCCAGCTACAGCGATGGCTGTGTTGACCAAGCATGCACTAGCACCCATCTCCATGGCCTCGGCAGCATGGCTAGGTGCTCCGATACCAGCATCCACTACTACAGGTACTGTGGCCTGCTCGATGATAATCTGCAAGAAATCTTTCATTCTCAGTCCCTTGTTTGTGCCGATAGGTGCAGCAAGTGGCATCACGGTAGCGGCTCCAGCCTCCTCCAAGTGCTTGCAGAGGGTAGGGTCTGCCTGGCAATATGGAAGTACCACGAAACCGAGTTTTACCAATTTTTCGGTAGCCTTCAGTGTTTCGATAGAGTCAGGGAGAAGATAGCGTGGATCAGGGTGAATCTCCAGTTTGAGCCAGTTGGTACCGAAAGCCTCTCGAGCCATCTGTGCAGCGAAGACTGCCTCCTCAGCAGTGCGCACGCCACTGGTGTTAGGGAGCAACTGGATGTTAGGATTTTTCACAATGTGCTGCAAGAGGTCGTCCTGCTTATCTTCCAGTTCGATTCGCTTCATGGCTACTGTTACCATTTCTGTCTCAGAAGCTTCGATAGACTGAGCCATGAGCTGATTGTTGTTAAACTTTCCTGTGCCCAGGAAGAGGCGGGAGTTAAATTCTTTGCCCGCAATGATTAATTTTTCCATTGTATTATTATTTTCTTGTTTGTTAATGTTTTTTTGAACGATTATGGCAAGAAATACTGGGAGCCTTTCAGCGCAATATTATAAATCTTTATTTCATAATGGCTTGCATGATTCTCTTGGTTTCTGCCACGGGATCGGCAGCATGGAGTATGCTACCACTGAGGGCTATGCCAGTAACTCCCGTTTGCATGATGTCGGGGATGTCCTGATATGTAATGCCACCGATAGCAACGATGGGAAGGTGGATGCCTTGCTGCTCCATCTGCTCTGTGATGTGTCGATAGCCCTCCAAGCCCAGAATGGGAGAGAGGCGCTCCTTGGTGGAGGTGAATCGGAAGGGACCACAGCCTATGTAGTCAGCTCCAGCCTCATAGTGAGCCTTCACATCCTCAAATGTATTGGCAGTTCCACCAATGATAAAACCATCGCCCAAAATCTCTCGAGCCTCCTGGATAGGCATATCGTTCTTGCCGAGATGCACACCGTCCACGCCGAGCTCCTTCACCAGTTGCACCCTGTCGTCAATGACGAATGTGGCACCCTTCTCCCTGCACATCTTCTGCGCTTGGATAGCGATGGGGCGCACCTCATCATCCGTTGCATCCTTCATGCGCAACTGTATCCATAGGCATCCTCCCTCCAAGGCAAGCTGAATGCCATCAAGATATGTATATTTCTTCGTGAAATGGCTGATAAACTGGAGTTTGCTATGGTTGAACAATTCTTCTTTCATGCTAAGATTTTAATTGCTAATTATTAATTCTTAATTAAAAATTATCCTCCGCAAAATGCTTTCACGATGACGATGTCGGCTCCCTCCAGGATAGCGGTTGTATCCCAGGCATCTCTAGGCACCATCTCATTACTGATGGCTACTGCCACACCTGTGGCAGGCAAGCTGAGTTCATCTGCCAAAGCTTGGACTGTGGTGGCTTGCGTCTCGGTCTCTTTGTTGTTGATAATCACTTTCATAATTCGTTTCCTTGTTTGTTAAAATGATGAATAAAACTTTACACGGAATGCTCACAATGAAAGCTTGAGCTTTGAAAAACAAGAAGCCCCTACACCAGGCTGATAGCCATGGAATAGGGGCTTCTTCTTATCTTGGTTATATCTCTTAATTCCTGCGTCAGCATTACCTGCATCAGGTTCTATGGGTATAATCTCAGCCGAAATAATCAGCACCCCGTGATAATCTGAATGCAAATGTACGGATAATTTGCGAGAATGCATATAAACAGGGCTGTCTTTTATGTTTACTTAACATATCCCCAACCCACGAGTCGGTCGGTTCTGTCGCCTGTTCCTCTATAATAGATGAGAGCGTCATATCGATTGCTAGTCTGATAATAATCGCCCTCAGTGGTGGCAGGAGCAGTGGTGTCATCGGATTTGAGCACCAGATATTGGTAGCTGTAGTAGCCTTGCTTCAGCAGCATAGAGGCATGATAGGCATGGGTAGCGTCGTCATACTCCATCCGGCAGGAGGGAGTGAAAAGATCGTAAGTCCAGTTGCCATTGAGGTAAACTTCTCCCTGCTGGCGAGGGGCTTCTAGCCGGAAATGCACCCAGGCATAATCGCTCAGATAGTCATTTCCCTCGTTATCACTATTGCGGATATAAAATGCTCCCTGCGCACTCTCGTCATAGACGTAGTTAGGGCGTGGCTGATCAGGCATCACGAAGACTTGGTAGTTCTTGCCATCCCATTTGATTTCATCTATGCCCATTGTTGGATGGTCCATATCCAGCATTTCAAATTTGCGGTAATGATTGCCAGCCTGGAATATCAGTTGCTGGCAGTGCTGCCATTGAAGTCCGGATTGCTGGATATAGTCGGGCTTGGCATTGACCACAGCATTGTCCCATCTTCCATTCTGGAGCACCATGGTGGTGAGCTGGGTGAGGGGATTGGTCACATGGACGGAGCCATAATCTGCCTGGATAGTCACTTGCTGATGGTTGCGATTCACGTCAATGTCCGTGTTAGAAATATATCCCACACCCACCTTCATCTCTGGCTCCAATACCATGAAGCAAGCCGTAAACATCTTGTCATCCTCCGCATTCTCATCATAGACAGTAAGCTTGTAGTTGCCACTCATCTTCAACCTACAGTTCTCGTTGGGAAGCGAGAGATGGTAGTGAGTGTAGAGGTGGTTGGTATTGAGCGACTGCTCGATGTCTTCGATAGCTAGCTCGCCATTAAACCCAGCGAGATAATCATTCTCAAAAAGTCCATGCGATACATTCCAGTTGGCATCGCAATGCTCCAACTTATAGACGTAGCGATGGTAATCGTGGGTCATATCGTCGAAGTCGATGTGGATCTTCTCACCTTGGTTCAACTTGATGATGGGCAGTGAGAGCCAGTCATTGCCTGCCACTACCTGGAGCGTCGAGATGCGAGGGTTGAATATCTCGTGCCTCTGCGCCTGAATGGGCAGGCAAAGAAGAATAAGCCCTGCAAGGGAGGATATATAGAAGTATAGTTTGTTCATACATGAAATTTTCTTGCAAAGGTAATGCAAAAAGGGGAGATGACCAAACAAAAGGGCAAAAAAATAACTTGCAATAGTCTTTTGGAAGACTTAATGCAAGCTCAAACAATCTAACTAATACATGAAAACACTTAGTAGTCGATAGGGGAATCGAACCCCTATGCCAAGATTGAGAATCTTGTATCCTAA
>URLG01000031.1 GCA_900548535.1 Candidatus Segatella intestinihominis
GCGAGCTGGGTTCAGAACGTCGTGAGACAGTTCGGTCTCTATCTATCGTGGGCGTGGGAGTTTTGAGTGGTGCCGTCACTAGTACGAGAGGACCGTGATGGACAGACCTCCGGTTTACCAGTTGTGCCGCCAGGCGCACCGCTGGGTATCTGAGTCTGGATTGGATAAGCGCTGAAAGCATCTAAGTGCGAAGCCAGCCGCGAGATGAGAACTCCATTGAGGGTCGTCAAAGACGATGACGTTGATAGGATGCAGGTGTAAAGACAGCGATGTCAAAGCCGAGCATTACTAATTGCCCGAACACTTTCTTCAACAGTTCATAGTTTCAACTGTATTCATGTACAATTGATAATGTATAATTAATAATGTACAATTAATAATTATTCATTGTAAATTATACATTGTTCATTATCTTACTTTGCTTGTGTGCAAATACGTCATAACCCATTATCAGGTGGTTATTGCGGTGGGGTCCCACCTCTTCCCATTCCGAACAGAGAAGTTAAGCCCACTTGCGCCGATGGTACTGCAATGCAATGCGGGAGAGTAGGTAGCCGCCTTCTTTTAATTAGAAAGCCTCGATTTCTTACGAAGTCGGGGCTTTTTTCTGTTTTATGCCCTCACATAGGGTTCTTTTTTATCTATTTTATACTTTTAAGAAAAAAAAGTAGGAGAAATACTTGTAGATAAGAATTATTTTATTACTTTTGCAGCCAAATTAGTAAAACGTTAAATAATTAAGCTATGTATTGGACACTTGAATTAGCTTCAAAGCTTGAAGATGCACCATGGCCTGCAACTAAAGAAGAGTTGATTGACTATGCAACTCGCTCTGGTGCACCTCTGGAAGTTCTAGAGAATTTGCAGGAAATAGAGGATGAGGGTGATGTTTACGAGAGCATCGAAGACATCTGGCCTGATTATCCTTCAAAGGACGACTTCCTTTGGAATGACGACGAATACTAAAAGTCGATGATAGGGCTGCTCTCTTTGTAGGGCAGCCTTTTTCATATCGCAGGATATAGCTTTCTGTATACTTATTCTATTTGTAGAATATAATATTTACAGTTTTTTTACGTTATTAGATTGTGTTGAAAAGATTTACCATAATATGTTGCTTATTGCAGGTTTGCTTGATGATTCGGGCGCAGTATGACCCTTCTTACAGTCATTACTTCGATATGGAACCAACTTTCAATCCTGCTGCTGTGGGTAAACAGTCGAAACTAAACGTGTCGGCTGCTTACGCTTTGGATATGGCTGGATTCGAACACAACCCTCGGACGATGCATGTGGCTGCTGATATGCCCTTCTATGCCTTGAAGAATTATCATGGTGTGGGACTTTCCTTGATGAATGACCAGATAGGTCTTTTTACTCATCAACGGCTGGCGTTGCAATATGCACTGAAAAGACCTTTATTTCATGGTACCTTGAGCATCGGATTGCAGGGCGCCATGATTAGCGAGAAATTTGATGGTAGCAAAGTGGATGCTGGAGAGAGCGGTGACCCTGCTCTGCCTACTTCTGATGTGAATGGCGGTGGTTTTGATCTGGGGCTTGGCTTGTATTATATGCATGGACCCTGGTATGTGGGTGTTTCTGCGCAGCATCTTACTTCTCCCACTATTGATTTGGGTGAAACGAATGAGTTGAAGATAGATGCAACTTATTATTTCACCGGTGGATACAATATTAAGTTGAGAAATCCGTTCTTAACTATAAAGCCTTCTGTGCTTGTAAAGTATGATGGCACAGGATGGAGAGGTGATGTGACGGGCAGACTGGTATATCAACATGAGAACAAGATGCTCTATGTGGGTGCCGCTTATAGTCCCGACAACTCTGCCACCATCTTGGTGGGCGGTAGCTTCCATGGCGTGGTGCTAGGCTATGGTTATGAGATGTATACTTCTGCCATCAATCCAGGCAATGGTAGTCATGAGCTCTTTGTGGGCTATCAGACTCCCATCAATCTGGTAAAGAAAGGCAGGAACAAACATAAGAGTGTGAGAATACTTTAATATTCATATTGTATTGATACATATTTATATCGTAGAGATGAAAATGAAAAAGAATATATTGCTTCTTGGTGCCTTGGCGGCATTGTTGACTCTGAGCGGATGCTTCGGAGCCAAGTCTACCTCCATGGCTGGCAGAGGCGGCGAAGTAGTAGGCGTCAGTGGCAGAAGCTTTGCTGAACCTACTCCTTACGGAATGGTGAAGGTGAACCGTGGTTTCCTGAAGATGGGACTCGAGACACAAGACTCTTTGTGGGGAGAGAAGACTCCTCGCAAGGATGTATCTGTAGATGGCTTCTGGATGGACGATACCGAGATTACCAATTCCGAATACAAGCAGTTTGTGGCATACGTACGTGATTCTATCCTCCGTACCCGCTTGGCTGACCCAGCTTACGGCGGTGACGAGACCTATATGATCACTGAAGATAAGAATGGTGATCCTGTTACTCCTCATGTCAACTGGAAGAAACCTCTTCCTAAGAAGCCGAACGAGGATGAGAAGAGAGCCTTCGAGAGCCTCTATGTTACCAATCCAGTGACAGGAGAGAAACTCATAGACTGGACACAGCTGAACTATAAATATGAGATTTACGACTATACAGCTGCTGCCCGTCGCCGTAACAGACTGAATCCTCAGGAGCGCAATCTGAATACGGATGTGACCGTGAATCCTAAGGAGGTGGTGATGATCTCCAAGGATACTGCCTATTATGACGACGAAGGAAAGATAGTACAGGAAACCATCAACCGCCAGCTGAGTGGACCTTGGGATTTCCTCAACACTTATATCGTGAATATCTATCCCGATACTACATGCTGGGTGAATGACTTCCGCAATTCGGACAATGAAACCTATCTGCGAAGCTATTTCAGCAATCCTGCTTACAATGACTATCCTGTGGTGGGCGTAACTTGGGAGCAGGCTAATGCCTTCTGTGCATGGCGCACGGACTACTTGCTGAAGGGCTTGGGGCCGGAGGCTCGCTTTGTGCAGCGCTATCGCTTGCCTACCGAGGCAGAGTGGGAGTTTGCTGCAAGAGGTAAGAATCAGAATGAATTCCCTTGGGAAAATCAGGATGTGAAGAATGGCGATGGCTGTTACTATGCCAACTTCAAGCCAGACCGTGGAAATTATACCAAGGACGGTAACTTGATAACCAGTAAGGTGGGCATCTATTCGCCAAACTCCAATGGACTCTATGATATGGCAGGTAATGTGGCAGAGTGGACCAGTACCATCTATACCAAGGCAGGTGTGGATGCCATGAATGACTTGAACCCTACCTTGCAATATAATGCAGCCAAGGAAGACCCTTATCGCCTGAAGAAAAAGAGCGTAAGAGGAGGTTCGTGGAAAGACCCAGAGTCGTTTATCCGTTCGGCATGGCGCTCTTGGGAGTATCAGAACCAGCCAAGATCCTATATCGGTTTCCGATGCGTAAGAAGTTTGGCTACCACATCGAGTGCAAAACAGAAGGCAGCAAAGGTAAAAAACAGAAGATAATATCCTTCATTGGATATAAATAGATAATAATTATTATGGGCGATTATAGCAAATACAACATCGTATATAGACTGCAAAAGTGGATGGACAGCGTGCCAGGACAGACATTCCTGAACTATGCCTATAGTTGGGGTGCCAGTATCGTAATCGCTGGTACGCTCTTCAAGCTGACCCATCTGCCTGGAGCCAACTTCATGCTCTTCTTGGGTATGGGTACGGAGATTATCGTGTTCTTCCTCTCCGCCTTCGACCGTCCCTTCGATAAAACGGCAGATGGAAGAGAGATTCCTACCCATGTAACGGAGGAATACTTGGAATCGGGAGAAATGGAAGCTGCACAATTGTCGAATGCTGCAAACTCGGCGTCAGCCAAGCCTCAGTCTGGTAAGCCAGCTGGAATCCAGTTTGCTGAATCTCCAACTGCTTCGGCAGTCAATCCTGCTCCGGTAGCTCCAACTCCAGAGTTGACTCCGGTGAATCCCGACATTGTGGAAGTACAGGAGAACTATGTGGAGCAATTGAAGAAGCTGATAGAGACCTTGGGCAAGGTGAACGAGCAGAGTAACCGATTGACTCGTGACAGCGAGGAGATGGAGAATCTGAACCGCACCCTGACTGGTATCAGCCGTGTATATGAGATGCAGCTCAAGAGCGCAAGTCAGCAGATAGGCACCATCGACCAGATCAATGAGCAGACCAAGATGATGGCTAAGCAGATAGAGCAGCTCAATCAAATCTACACTCGTATGATAGATGCGATGACACTGAATATGCGTGCCACAGCACCTAATGTTAAAACAGAAAAATAATGGCAATCAAGAAAAGACCCATTTCTCCTCGCCAAAAGATGATCAACTTGATGTATGTCGTCTTGATGGCTATGCTGGCACTGAATACTCCTACCGATGAGGAACTTGGTGTCAAGGGAAAGTCTGTGGTGGAGAAAATCAAGCGCAGCCTGCAAGATGATGGTGCCAAGAAGGGGGATGAAGATAAGAAGGACGTAAAGCTCGTGGAGCTGAATGTGAGCGAGCTGGATGCCTTCGTGATTCCCGAACGTACCACGCTCTATGCGGGTGAGCGATTCAATTCGCACGTAGTGATGGCTGCCATTGATAGCACGCAGCGTCCTGAGATATACGTGAATGGTAGCCGTCTCAGTGCTACAGATGGGCGTTATAGCTTTACGGCAGGAGGCGTGGGTGAGCATCAGTTTGGTGGCTACATCTTGATGAAGAATAAGAATGGCGAGACGATACGTCGCAACTTTGTACAGAAATATACCGTGTTGCCTGTTCCTAATACCGGAACTGTGGCAGCCGACTTGATGAATGTGCTCTATGCCGGTTATCAGAACCCTATTAGCATCAGTGTGCCTGGTGTACCAGCCAATGCAGTATCAGCCACGATGACGGGTGGTTCGTTCGTATCCAAGGGCAATGGTCACTTCATCGCCACTCCTTCGGCAGTGGGCAAGGATGTAACCATCCATGTTACGGCTAGGGATAAGGGACAGGTAAGAAGTCTGCCTCCTTTTGTGTTCCATGTGCGCAAGTTGCCTGATCCTACGGCTTACATCTCCCTGGGCACCGACCGCTTCAAGGGTGGTGGCTTAGCCAAGGCATCCTTGATGGGTGCGGCAGGCATCCATGCAGCCATCGACGATGGACTCCTGGATATCCCATTCAAGGTAGTAGGCTTCGAGACGGTATTCTTCGATAATATGGGCAATGCCATTCCGCTGGCATCGGCTGGAGCCAACTTCTCAGACCGCCAGCGCGAGCAATTCCGCAAGCTCTATCGCAATCGTCGTTTCTATATTTCGCATATCAAGGCAGTGGGACCAGATGGCATCACCCGAACCTTGCCTTCGGCGATGGAAGTAATAGTGAAGTAATTTCAAATTTCAAGATTGATGAAAAAGATATTTATTATATTCATGCTTTTGGGGATGACGCTCGGTATGAGTGCGCAGCCAGAGGCTCGTAGGCAGCAGGCTCAGAAGAAGGCTCAGCAGAGCAATGCTGACAATATGACCACACGTGCCCGCATCTCCTTCCCTACGGCAGCCCCAATGGATGAGGATGTGGTATGGAGAAGAGACATCTATCGTGAGCTAGACCTCAATGAGGATGCCAATGCCGGACTCTATTACCCAGTGGAGCCCGTGGGCACTCAGATGAATCTCTTTACCAATATCTTTAAGTTGATGATGAGAGGCAAGGTGACTGTCTATCAGTATCGCATGGATGGTAATGAGAGCTTTGCCGATGCCGACAAGGTAAAACCTAAGGCGTTCCTCGACAATTATCATATCTATTATGAGAAGAAGGATAATGGCAGGATAGCCTTGGACAATAGCGACATCCCCTCTCGTGAGGTGAAGTCATACTATATCAAGGAGACCACTTACTATGACCAGCGCTCTGCTACCTTCCATACCAAGGTGCTGGCTTTGTGTCCTATCATGACTCGTGATGATGACTTTGGCGATGGCGGCACCAAGTATCCGCTCTTCTGGGTGAAGTATGATGACCTGGCTCCTTATCTAGCCAAGCAGCAGATTATGACGAGCAATCTCAATAATGCTGCCACGATGAGCGTGGACGATTACTTCGTGAGAACGCAATATAAGGGAAAAATCTACAAGACCAATAATATGCTGGGCAAGACACTGGCTCAATATTGTCCTACCGATTCTGCCATGGCTAAGGAGCAGAAGCGCATTGAGGCAGAACTCGTGGCTTTTGAGAAGAACATCTGGGGCGACCAGGCTAAGAAGGATTCCCTGGACAGCATAGCCAATGCCGAAAAGAATGCCAAGGGCAAGGTGAAGGCTGTGAAGAATCGCCGAGCAGGTGCTTTTGCCAAGTCTTCGGATAAGAGCTCCAAAAGCACTACGGTGAAGAATCACCGTGCTCGCAGCAGTAGGTCCTCATCGGGTAGCTCAGCTAGGGTTACGGTTCGCAGAGAGCGCCATTAAGGCGTGCTCTGCTTTCCCAAGATGATACTATTATTTAACGAATAATATAGGTAAAGAACATTAAGTATTGAAAACAAAACGTAAGATTATGAAGAAAATTTTATCTCTAGTATTTATGGTAGCTGCCATGCTGTATGCTACTAGTGTCAATGCCCAGATCAAGTTTGGTTTGAAGGGTGGTTTGAATGTAACAAGCATGTCTTTCAGCGAGGATGTATTTGATGCATCTAATAAGACTGGCTTCTTCGTAGGTCCTATGGTTAAGGTTACAGTGCCTATCGTAGGCTTGAGCTTCGATGCTGCCGCTTTGTATGATCAGAAGGAGGCAAAAGTGAAGGCTAACGGTGATGATTATGGCTTGACAGGTAAGAATGTGAAGCAGCAGTCTATCAATATCCCTGTCAATGTACGCTATGGCTTTGGCTTGAGCAGCTTGGCTAATGCATTCGTATTCGCAGGTCCTCAGTGGGGTATCAATGTGGGCGATAAGAACTTCAAGTGGGCTGATACAGCTAGCTATTCTTTGAAGAAGTCTAATTTTAGTGTCAATGTTGGTGCTGGTGTTACTCTCTTGAACCATCTCCAGATTTCTGCCAACTATAACATAGCTTGTGGCAAAACTGCTGAGGTGAATCTCTTGGATGGTGTGGGCAAGGCTATTGACAAGAGTAACAACAACTCTTGGCAGATTGCTCTTGGTTACTGGTTCTAAAATCAGCTATAGATTAAGGTATACATCTTAAAATATATAAAAGCAGGTATCCGATGATGGGTATCTGCTTTTTTTTTGCTATCTTTGCAAGTCATAAAAGAAGAAATTTTCTTGGAGAAATGAAATATGTAGACGTAATTTTGCCCCTGCCATTGGATGGCTCCTTTACTTATTCTGTCCCCGAAGGGATGGAAGGGAAGGTGATGCCCGGCATCAGAGTGCTTGTGCCGCTGGGCAAGAGCAAGAAATACATAGCCATGATAACCCGGGTGCATGAGGAGAAACCGCAGTTTACCTGCAAGGCGATAGAGGTGGTGCTCGATGCGCAGCCTTCACTCTTGCCCCAGCAGTTGCGCCTGTGGCAGTGGATTAGCAGTTACTATATGTCGCCATTGGGCGATGTCTATAATGCAGCCATGCCAGCCGGATTGAAATCCACCGAGAAGTTTAAGCCCAAGATGGAACTCTATGTGGAGCTTGCCAGCAATTATCGCAATGAGCAAGCCCTGCACGTGGCGCTCAACATGTTGCAGCGCTCCCTGAAGCAGTCGAAGGTGCTCACCACCTTCCTCTATCTTTCCCGTTGGGAATCCTTGGAGGGAGATACGCCTAGAGAGGGCATCAAGCGAGTGACGAAGGAAGAACTTATGAACGAGAGCCATTGCACGGCAGCCATCGTGAAGGCGCTGCTGGACAAGGGCATCCTCTTCTCTTACGAACTGGAGGTTGGCAGGCTCAATACCTCGGGCGAGGCTCACTTCGAACTCATCAAGCCTCTCTCCACAGCCCAGCAAGATGCTTATAATGGCATCTTGATGCAGATGATGAAGCACAATGTGGTATTGCTCCATGGCGTAACCTCCAGCGGCAAGACGGAAATCTACATTCATCTGATCCAGAAAGCTATCGAGGAGCACAAGCAGGTGCTCTATCTCCTGCCAGAAATCGCCCTCACGGTGCAAATCATGGACCGATTGCACAAGGTGTTTGGCGACCGTCTGGGCATCTATCACTCTAAATATAGCGATGCCGAGCGTGTGGAGATATGGCAGAAGCAGCTTTCGGGGCATCCCTACGATGTCATCCTGGGAGCCCGCAGCGCCGTGTTCCTGCCTTTCCAAAACTTAGGGTTGGTCATCATCGACGAGGAGCACGAAACCTCCTTCAAGCAGCAAGACCCTGCTCCTCGCTATCATGCCCGCAGTGCAGCCATCGTGCTTGCCAATATGTATGAGGGTGCCAAGGTGGTGCTGGGCACTGCCACGCCATCCATGGAGAGCTATTATAATGCGCAGCAGGGCAAGTACGGACTGGTGGAACTGAAGACGAGATTCAAGGACGTGCAGTTGCCCGAGATTCAGGTGGTGGATGTGAAGGACCTGAGGCATCGCAAGATGATGAGTGGTCCGTTCTCCCCGCAGCTCTTGGCGGCAGTGAGAGAGGCGCTGAAGAATGGCAAGCAAGCCATCCTCTTCCAGAATCGCCGTGGATTTGCCCCGATGATAGAGTGCAAGGTGTGTGGCTGGGTGCCTAAATGCAAGAACTGCGACGTCTCCCTGACCCTGCACAAAAGCATCAATCTCCTGACTTGCCACTATTGCGGCTACACCTATCCCGTGCCCACCGAGTGTCCCAACTGCGGTAGCACCGAGATTATGGGCAGGGGATTTGGCACGGAGAAGATAGAAGACCAGATAGCCGAGATATTCCCCGAGGCTCGCATCTCCCGAATGGATCTCGACACCACTCGTACCCGCAATGCCTACGAGCGATTGATCAGCGAGTTTTCATCTGGCAAGACCAATCTCTTGATCGGTACCCAGATGATTAGCAAGGGATTGGACTTTGACAAGGTGAGCGTGGTGGGCATTCTGAATGCCGACTCTATGCTCAATTATCCCGACTTCCGAGCCTATGAGCATGCCTTCATGATGATGGCGCAGGTGAGTGGAAGGGCTGGCAGAAAGGGCAAGCGCGGCTTGGTGATACTCCAAACCAAGAATCCTACCTTGCCTATCATCAGCCAGGTGGTACACAATGATTATCAGGCGCTTTACCAGAGCTTGATAGAGGAGAGAAGGATGTTCCACTATCCGCCATTCTTCCATCTCATCAATATGTATGTGAAGCATAAGTATGACAAGGTGTGCCAGCAGGCTAGCCTGGAACTGGGCAAGACGCTGAGAGCCTGGTTTGGCGAGCGAGTGCTTGGACCTGATAAGCCTGCTGTGGCTCGAGTGAAGACGATGAATATCCGCAAGATAGTCATCAAGCTGGAGAATGGCATCGACCAGCAGAAGGTGCGTGAATACCTGAAGTATGCCCAGCAGCAGATGGCTAAGGATCCTAGATACGGGGCGCTGCAAGTATATTATGATGTAGACCCGATGTAAATAAAAAGGCTATTCCTTTCTCTTGTGTGAGATAGGAATAGCCTTTTTGCTATATGATATTTGTAGTTATGTAGTTTTCTTTAATAGAAACTGTCATTACTGTTATTGTCATTGCTGTTAGAAGTTGATGTCGAGACCTACAGCGAATACATTGTTGTTGCGAGTGTAGTCTGAGCTGTAGTTTATCTTTGTGTTAGCTACTGGCTCAGTGGTCTTCTGGTGCTGATAGAAGGTGTGGAAGTAAGCCACGTTGAGGTCCATCTTCTTGTTGATGTGGTATACACCACCGAATGCCACGGAGTTAGAGCTAGTAACGAATGACTTGTCGTCCATATATCTCTTAGAGCTTTCGGTAGCCTCGTCCTCGGTAGGCAAACCATAGTTGGTGCTCTGCCAACCGGTACTGAGGGTAACCTTCTTGCAAACGTCAACCTCTATACCTGCGTTATACTCCAAGGTACCATGGTCCAACTTCTTGTTGCGCTTATTATAAGATGTAGCATTCACATCGTCAAACCAGTGGAAACCCACGTTGATTCTTACAGCATCCACAGGGCTATAGCCTGCACCGAGAGTCAAGTAAGCAGGGATGTCGCCTGCTATCTTCTTGCCGTCTGCATATTCACCGATAGCACCCTCAAGCTTTGCATCGAACTGAGTCTTGAGCTGTCCCATGGCTCCCTGCACACTCTTGTTGCTCAGGATAGCGTTTGCTGCCTGCTCTGGCACACCACCTGCAATATAGGCGTTACGCAGGTTGCCGTCAAGATTACCGATACTTGGAGCTTGGTTCACAGACTTGTTCTTCAGGCGCATACGAGTCTTAAACTCATACTTAGCCGAGAAATTCCATCTGCCAGTCTTGAAGTCAACGCCCAAGATAGGAGTGAAGCCCAGTCCGCTCTGGTCGCAGCTCAGCTCGATGTTGGCTGCATCTTCCTTGGTAGGGTCCAAAACCTGGTAGAGAGGCATGTTGCCCACCTTGATATTCTCCACGTATCCGTAGTAGTTGCATGATGCATACACACCACGCACTCCTGCAAATACGCTCAAATTATTGTTAATTTTGTAAGCCGTACCTACTGAAAGTCCATAGTAGTACTGACGACCGTGCATATAGCTCTCGTAGCTATACTTGCCCTGTGTGCCAAATCGCTGGTCGGAAGAGAATACGGCTGGCACGCCATACTGAGCTGCCACCTGATCCACAACTCCTGCTAACTGGCAAGCACCCATGGCAGTCTCGGCTACAATCTTCTCAAATGATCCCAGACCATTATCAAATGTACACTTACCGCCACCACCGGCGAGGGCAAAATTGGCCTGGAATGACCACTTACCTTTATTGTATGCATACTGGAAAGAAGGAATCACCGGAGCGAAAGCCTCTCCCTTGAAGTCACGTGGAGTGGTAGAGTTGTTTACATTATTGGTAAACAATGCATAGTCGTTCTTGATAGTACGTGTCTGGTAAGCCAACTGCCAGTTGATAGACAGATGGTGACCGTCACCCATAAATACAACACCTGCAGGATTGTAATATACACCGTCGATACCGATGGAAGCCTCACGGCTCATCATTCTGTTGAACGCTACGTTCTGGTTGGTGTTGGTAAGCAAACCACCTGCAAAAGAAGGGGCAGCGCATGCCAACGCAATGGCAATACTGCCTAATTTTAGTTTCTTCATCTTAATTAATTTAAATAAAAACGTCCGCAAAGGTAATAAGAATGTTCTATTTTACCAATACGGACGAGTCTTATTTAAATAATATTAACTTATTTCTCGCTTTTTTCGCTTGTGGCAGTCTCCACTTTCATGTGTGGATAGGAGATGCGGGTATGGTAGATGGCCTTGAGTCGCTCCGTAAGTACCAGCTTGGCGAGGGCGATGTCACGGAAGGTGATAGGGCACTCCTTGAAGAATCCGTCAGCCACCTGTCCGTCTATCAGCTTGCTCACCAGTCCGCTGATGCTTTCTTCCGTATATTCCTTGAGCGAGCGTGATGCCGCCTCCACGGTGTCTGCCATCATCAGGATGGCTTGCTCGCGGGTAAATGGGTTAGGACCCGGATACTGGAAGAGCGACTTGTCTACCACCTCGGTAGGGTGGGCATTGCAGTAGTTGATGTAGAAGAACTTGGTGATGCCCGTGCCATGGTGGGTAGTGATGAAGTCCTTGATGATGTTGGGCAATCCCACCTTCTCAGCCATCTTCAGTCCCTCGCTCACGTGGCTGATGATGATCTGTGCGCTCTCCAGCTCGCTCAGTTGGTCGTGAGGGTTCACGCCAGCCTGGTTTTCGGTGAAGAACACGGGGTTGGTCATCTTGCCGATGTCGTGGTAGAGGGCTCCCGTACGCACCAAGAGGCTGTTGGCACCTATTCGGTTGGCTATCTCGGCAGCCAGATTGCCCACGGTGATGGAGTGCTGGAAGGTGCCTGGCGCTATCTCGCTCAGGTTGCGCAGCAGTCCCTTGTTGGTATTGGAAAGCTCGAAGAGCGTCACGTTGGATGTGAAACCAAACATCTTCTCGATGATATACATCAGCGGATAAGAGAGCAGCAGGAAGATGCCATTAATAATAAAATAGGTGTACATGTTGCGGTCGATGTTGAACACCTGGTTGTCCTGCATCAGCTGCAATGCCGAGTAGATCACGCAGCTGGCTATCGCTACCAGCAGGGCGGTGATGAATATCTGCGAACGCTTGGACAATTCCCTGAGGCTGTAGATTGCCACCAGTCCCGAAGCCAGCTGCACGATGATAAACTCATACTGGTATTTCACCGCTGCCGCACAGATGAGCACCATCGTAACGTGGGTGATGAAAGCCGTGCGCGAGTCCATAAACACCCTCACGAATATCGCCGACATGGCGAATGGGATGATATAGACGCTGAAGAAGTTGTGCTCCATCATCAGTGATACGAAGATAGGGAAGAGCGTGATCATGGCATAGAGCATCGTGATGCTGCGAGGCTTGTCGAAGTAGTCCTTGCGGAAGAGGGAGAGATAGGAGGTAAACATCATCACCAGCAGGAATACGAAGAGCACCTGTCCGATGATGGTGGAGGTGATCTCCTGCTCCGTGGAGCTGCGCCTCTTCATCTCCTTGTCGAATGAGGTGAGCACCCTGTAGGTATAGGCGTTCACGATTTCGCCTCGGTCTATGATCTTCTGTCCGCCCATCACCATGCCGCTGGCCAGCGGAATGCCGCTCAGCAGGTCGTTCTTCTCGGTCTCGCTGCGCTCCTTGTCATATACCAGGTTGGCCTCTATGTAGTTGTTCAGATTGCAGCGTGATAGTATCTGCCTCTGGGCGGCTATCTTCTCATTGAAGAAGATGTGCTCATAGGCAGCGATGGTAGAGTAGAAGCTGCCCACCGCCACGCTGCGCGCATTCTTGCCACTGATGATGCGTATCATGCTGGTGGAGTCCTTGTAGATGCGGTTGTATTCGGGCGTGTTGATGATGCCCTGCTGATACACGTGGTGCAGCTGCTGCGCTATCAGCCCTATGTATTCGGCTGGCAGCCCAGGGATGCCCTGCTTGTAGTCAGAGAGAAATCGCTGCACCTGCTCGTGCTCCGTCTGCGTGTTGATGGTGTAGTAAGGCTGAAATTGGCGCATCATGGAGTCTTGCTCCTGCTTGATGGTCTCGTCAGTCTTGTAGATAGGGAAGTCAAACTTGGCGATGACCGACCCATACATCCATGGCTTTCCCACATCATAACGATACTGCCTGCCCTCATTCCTTGGCAGGAACCATACGATGATGGCAACGGTGATGAAGATGAGGATGGTCTTCGTGGCGAAATTGCGCCAATAATTCTCCTCAGAACTGTTGAATATGCTCATTTTTCTACTCTTTTTGCTATTATTTTAGTTTCACAGTGCGAAAATACGAAAAAAAACTATTATAATCGCAAAAAAAGCTGTAAATTTGCAGAAAATTTTGAAAATAGCTATAATTTTAAGACATGGCAGATAGAAAAGTAAGGGTGCGATTCGCACCAAGCCCTACGGGCGCATTACACATTGGCGGTGTTCGTACCGCCCTTTATAATTATTTGTTTGCTCGCCAGCATGGCGGTGAGCTTGTGTTCCGTATTGAGGATACCGACTCTCATCGTTTCGTGCCAGGAGCAGAGGAATATATCTTGGAATCTTTCAAGTGGCTCGGCATCAAGTTTGACGAGGGTGTGAGCTTCGGTGGTGAGCATGGTCCTTATCGCCAGAGCGAGCGCAGAGACATCTATAAGAAATATGTACAGCAGCTCCTCGACAATGGCAAGGCCTATATCGCCTTCGATACCCCTGAGGAGTTGGAGGCTAAGCGTGCTGAGATTCAGAACTTCCAGTACGATGCCCATACCCGCATGCAGATGCGCAACTCGCTCACCCTGCCTAAGGAAGAGGTGGAGCAGTTGATAGCCGATGGCAAGCAGTATACCGTGCGCTTCAAGATAGAGCCTGGACAGGAAATCCACGTCAATGACATGATTCGTGGCGATGTGAAGGTGATGAGCGACATCTTGGATGACAAGGTGCTCTACAAGAGCGCCGACGAGCTGCCTACCTATCACTTGGCTAACATCGTGGACGACCACTTGATGGAGATCTCTCACGTGATTCGTGGCGAGGAGTGGCTTCCTAGTGCTCCGCTCCATGTGCTCCTTTACAAGGCATTTGGCTGGGAGGATACCATGCCTCGCTTTGCCCACCTGCCTCTGCTGCTCAAGCCAGAGGGCAAGGGTAAGCTCAGCAAGCGTGATGGCGACCGCCTCGGTTTCCCTGTCTTCCCATTGGAGTGGCACGACCCTAAGACTGGCGAGGTTTCTTCAGGATATCGTGAGAGTGGCTACTTCCCAGAGGCTGTGGTCAACTTCTTGGCGCTCCTCGGCTGGAATCCTGGCACAGAGCAGGAAATCTTCTCTCTCGATGAGTTGGTAAAGGCATTCGACATCTCTCGTTGCTCTAAGGCAGGTGCCAAGTTCGACTTCAAGAAGGGCATCTGGTTCAACCATGAGTACATCTTGATGAAGAGCGATGACGAGATAGCCAATCTTTTTGCTCCAATCGTAGCCAACAATGGCGTGGAGGAGAGCTTGGACCGCGTGAAGCAGGTGGTACACATGATGAAGGACCGTGTGAACTTCGTCTATGAGTTGTGGCCATTGTGCTCATTCTTCTTCATTCCTCCTACGGAGTATGATGCCAAGACTGCCAAGAAGCGCTGGAAGGAGTATTCTGCCCAGCAGATGACAGAGCTTGCTGAGGTGCTCGAGGGCATCGAAGACTTCTCTATCGAGGGTCAGGAGCCTATCGTGATGAAGTGGGTAGAGGACAAGGGTTATAAGCTCGGCGATGTGATGAACGCCTTCCGCTTGACTCTCGTTGGCGAGGGCAAGGGTCCGGGCATGTTCGACATTTCTGCCTTCCTGGGCAAGGAGGAGACTTTGCGTCGCCTTCGCAAGGCCATCGAAGTGCTGGGGTAATAACTATTAACAAGTAGGTGTAATGATATATAACATCGTCATTTATTTCGTCCTGTGGGGCATCGCCATCGCCAGCTTGTTCAATAAGAAAGTGCGCAAGATGTGGCGTGGAGAGCGTGAGGCCTTCAAGGTGCTGAAGCAGAAGGTAGACCCTAATGCCAAGTACATCTGGTTTCATGCCGCCTCTCTCGGCGAGTTTGAGCAGGGACGTCCGCTGATGGAGCGCATCCGCAAGGAGCATCCTCAGTACAAGATATTGCTCACCTTCTATTCGCCTTCGGGCTATGAGGTGCGCAAGAACTATGAGGGCGCCGACATCATCTGCTACATGCCAGTGGACACTAGGCTCAGTGCCATCCGCTTCTTGCGCTTGGTGCGCCCAGTGATGGCGTTCTTCATCAAGTACGAGTTCTGGAGCAACTTCCTCCACATCCTCAAGCATCGCAACATCCCTACCTATAGCGTGAGCAGCATCTTCCGTGAGAACCAGGTGTTCTTCAAGTGGTATGGCAAGAGTTATGCGGGCGTGTTGAAGTGCTTCACTCGCTTCTTTGTGCAGAATGAGGAGAGCAAGCGATTGCTCGAAAGCATCGGCATCAAGGATGTGGATGTGGTAGGAGATACCCGTTTCGACCGTGTTCTCCAGATTAAGCAGGCGGCTAAACATCTGCCTATCTGCGAGGCTTTCAGAAGTGGCGTGGCGACGCTGGAAGGAAATATTTCTGTTTCTTCTTCTTCTGCGTCTTCTGAGAAAGCTGTTCATCCTGACTATAAGGTCTTCGTGGCAGGAAGTTCCTGGCCTCCAGATGAGGAAATCTTCATCCGCTTCTTCAATGAGCATAAGGACTGGCGACTGCTGATTGCGCCTCATGTGATTGCCGAGGAGCATCTGAAGTTGATTCTTTCTCTCTTGAAGGATAAGAAGGTGGTGCGCTATACGCAGACTACCCCTGAGGAGGCAGCCAAGGCTGATGTGCTGATTATCGATTGCTTCGGATTGCTGAGCAGCATGTATAACTATGGTGATGTGGCTTATATCGGCGGCGGTTTCGGTGTGGGTATTCATAATACTCTGGAAGCTGCTGTATGGAATATGCCGGTTATCTTTGGTCCGAACAACAAGAAATTCCAGGAAGCTCAGGGCTTGCTGAAGTCGGGTGGCGGTTTTGAAATCAATACCTATGAGGACTTCGAGGGCTTGATGAGTTCCATGATGAACGATGCGGCTTTCCTGAAGCAGGCTGGTGATAAGGCTGGAGCCTTCGTAGCGAGTCTTTCGGGTGCTACCGGTAAGGTTTTGGCAAAGGTTAAATTATAATGTATAAAAGGATTACATTACTAAAGTTTCCCACCCCAGTTTATAGGGCATTTTTGAGTCCTTAATGTTCCATCAATCCTTAGAAACAGGAGTGGGAAACTTTAGTTAATAACAAATTACACGCTTAGTTGCGGAATTAAGACATAAATCATAAATTTGCACTTGCTAATTGACTCCGTCATACAGATATTGACAAACAATATTTATCGCAACATCATGATTTCTCCAAATTACACATTATACGACAATTCCCTCGGCATAGCTCTTGTGCTGATGCTGTTCTTTGCTTTCTATTTTCTTTTGGCAAAGACACCCGACAAGCGCATCTTCGGCAATTATCTCATGTCGCGTCGCCTCATGGCCGGAGCACTGCTGGCACTGTCAGCCAATTATTCGGTGCATTTATTTGTGGCTCCCCGGTTTCTTTGGAAAGAGGCAGCCATCATGATGAATCTCTCCACCTATTACCTTACTTACTGGCTCTTCAACTGCGCCTTCATGGTACTGCTCAAGCCCCATTACTTTACAGTGAGGCGGTTCCTTATGCATATCGCCGGATGGCTGGCCTACGTTCTTCTCTCCATTGTGCTGTTGTTGGGCGTGTCAAAGGGAACAATGCAACATGCCGCAATGGCACTCATGGCACTTTGGCTTATTGCCTACGGCATCTGTCTTTCACGCAACATCATCCTCACTTACCGCCGTGCCGTGCGACTATTCGACGACATGCACTCAGAGGACATCGGCGCCTACATCCGCTGGATGTCCATCTTCACATGGTGGGCGCTGATATATGGCGTTGGCTGCGGACTGCTCACTTTCCTCCCCAACCGCTTCGTTTTCCTTTGGATTTTGTCGAGCATTCCTTTTTACATTTATCTTTACTGCTCCTATCTGAACTATCTGCTTTTTTACGAACAGGTGGAAAGTATTTTAGAGAAAGAGGTGATGGAGGAAACAAGCCAAACGCTTAACTGCAATGAACATGACGATGCGCTCCTTCCTACTTATCACGCCGCCATCAAGGAGCGGTTGGACAAGTGGATTACTGCCGACGGCTATACCCATCAAGGGCTGACCATTGAGGAACTGGCAGCCACACTCGTAACCAACCGCACCTACATCTCATCATACATCAAGACGGTTTATCACGTGTCATTCCGCGAATGGATTGCCGAACTCCGCATTGCCTACGCCAAACAACAGTTGGTGCAGCATCCGGAACTGACGGTCGCTGCTATATCCGAGGCATCGGGGTTTCTTTCGCTGAGCTATTTCACGAAGATATTCACGACGAAAGAAGGCTGTCCGCCGTCCAAATGGCGAAAGAGGGCTATCGCAAATGGCTGAGGCCAAAGTTGCGCTATCCACAATTTTTGCTCTATCAGCAAACTTAGCTATTGCGCTAACAGCAAGTTTTTGTTCTACGCACAAAAATCTCTGTTCCACAGAGGATTGGACTTTCGTATGTCTTAAACATTTCGTATCTTTGTCGACGCCAACCGGTGTGAATATTAACAAATATCAAAAATATCACAAATATGACAAAGAAACAAATGCTAAAGAAAAGATTCTCCAACACTATTCTCACACGCAACTTGTTGTCAGTAGCGTGCGTGATTATTGCAATCCTTACAACTTCGTGCGGCAATGATGACAACGATGCTCCGACCGTCATCACACACAATCCAGCAGCCTACATCAAAGACGACGGCAAACTGGCAATGCTGCATGCCATGAGGGATGTTGACGGGACCGGCCGACTGTACGAAATCGACTATACGGTCGATTACAGACTGGATGACGTACTGAAGGCCGGTTACACACAAACCAACCAGCTCTTCAGCTACATCGCCTATCTGCTCTATGACAGTATTCCTAAAAGTCAGGCAAAGGTCTCTCTTGGCACGGGCTGTAGCGCCTTCGCTGCACCTGAGCGTCAAAAAGGCAACTTCATGATGGGACGCAACTACGACTACCGTCATTCCACTGCCGACGGAAAGAGCTACAAGTCAATAGCGGCCATCTTAGTGCATACGGCACCAGCTGGCGGGAAACGGTCCATTTCGATGGTCGATGGCATGAACTTAGGCTATGGCAAGGGGTTCTATACCGATGGAACAACTGATCTCTCACTCTTGATGGGACTGCCTTATGCCGCCCTCGACGGCATCAATGAGGACGGCTTTGCCATCGGTGTGCTGTCACTTAACGAGAACCAGACCAACCAGCAGACAGGCAAGCCTCGCATTGGTACGACGACAGCTATAAGAATGTTGCTTGACAAGGCCACAACCGTGAATGAGGCAATACAGCTCCTGGGCAGTTACGATATGGACATGCGCGGCAACGGACGCGGCAACTACCACTACTTCATGGCCGATGCCACTGGCGACTATGCCATTGTGGAATATACCCGTCCCAAAGGCGAGACCACACCGAGAGTAATGGAGGTGCTGAAAGGGAACGACACACTGCGCTGTGTCACCAATTTCTATGTCTCGCCGACGATGGTTGGCACTACCGACGGTTGGGGATCAAAACACGGCAAGGCGCGTTATGATACACTAAGAAACACCTTGCGTGCCAACAACTATGTACTGAAAGCGGCCGATGCCATGCCGCTGCTTCAGGCCGTCTCACAGCCTCCGACCGAGGAACTCACGTCGCAGACCCAATGGTCAGCCCTCTACGACCTTTCTGAAAAGACGCTCCGTCTGTCCATTCTTCGCGAATATGGCAAGACGTTTAACTTCAAGATAAAATAAACTGACACTGACATGATGATCAAGACCTTATTCAAACTTATTCCAGCACTAAGGCAAGCCAATTGCTTTCATTGGCTAGCTATCATGCTGATAATCCCTGCCTTCTTTGCAACAGGTTGCTCAGACGACGCAGCATCCCCGGGAGGCAGCGGGGCTGAGACGGCTGACTCATCCGCTATCTCACTGACCTACCACCACTTCACGGCATCCGATGATGTCATTATCCTAAATGCCGATACCACACGGATTGCTGTCAGCAAGGCATTGGCCGACAAGATGGGCATCACCCACTTCTCTGGCAGACCAATGGCGGTATGGCAAAAAGTGAACAGCCTTCCTTACATCCGGTGCGTCACATCTGAAATGCTGGATAACGGCCGCTATGTGCTCACTGTTGACAAGAGCGCTTCGTTGGCAGACGTACTGCCGGAGGATGCGGAGATAAATTTCGATACAAAAATCCATGTCAACCATCAAGCCGCAAAAGCCTGGACGCGCGCCGGTGGCACCAATGCCGTTGAAGACATGTCCGCCCGATATATGGAGGGAGACACCATCCATCCGGCAGTTATCCTCTATACCGACAGTGGTGGTGCTGGAGAGGACGTGCAGGTGACGGAAGACATGGCACTTGCACGCAGCCAGTTCACCAGAGCCTCCGGCACGGACGGCTATGCTTATGCAACGGCGGAGGATCTGGACAAGTCTGACATCGACTGGGCTATTGTCAATAAGGATGTCACGCTGAAAGCAAACATCAAGTTGGATTCAAAAGCGGATGCGAGCATCGGACTGAAAGTTCCCGTTAAGGCAAAGGTCAACGCCAAGCTGCAATTAAAGACCGGCTTCTCGTTCAAGAAAGGCATAACGTTAAAGAAATTTGATGCCGGTGTCTATGGCGGCTTTGCTTTCAAGCCCGAAATGAACTTGAATGTTGGCAAGAGCCTTACATTGCCAAAAGACAAGTTCACCAAGCGGCTGATAAGTTTTCCCGGCTATACCGCAGTCTTCATGGTTGGCATTGTCCCCGTGAGCATCACTTTCAGTCCTGGTGTCATTTTCAAGGTTGACGGTACGCTGACAGGCAGCCTCAGCACCGGCCTGTCGTATAGGTTTGAGAATGAACTCAAGGCCGGTGTCCTCTATGAGGGCTCATCAAGCAGATAGAGAACAAGTTTTCCATGGATGTCATCAAGGGCAACGTGAACTTGAGAACAGGCATAGGCTTCTATGTCTCTTGCGATGCGATGATCTACGGTTTCGCCGGTCCGGAAATCGCTGTCGGCCCGCGGTTAGGACTTGATGCCGATGCTTCCATCACGGTGCCGGCAAAAGGTGATCCGACATTCGCATTCAATGCAAGCCTGAAATGCGGGGTGCAGTCACTGATAGGCGCAAAACTGAAGATTTGGAAGTGGACGCTGGCTGACTGGAATACTACTTTCGCCATATCGCCCCAATGGACAATTTGGCAATATAAGACATGATTTTCGGCTTTATCAGCATTCCCTATTCCACATGATTCATCCCATGAGTCTTAATTTTGCATCCATAACAGTTACTCTTTAAATCGTTGTTCTTTGTTCTTTAGCGATTACATAGATACAACTTTTTATTGAGAAACTGTTATTTTTACCCCATTATTTTTGGGTGGGAAACTTTAGTTACATTATATAATATATAGAATCTTATATATAAATAAAAGGTCTCATGGTTTTTGAAATCATGAGACCTTTTTTTGATGTTTGGCATAGAATTCTATTTGTTTCATTCCATGCTTGCATTGTTCTTTTTGCTTTTCTTATTTGATGATGCGGTAGTAATCCTCCTTGCGAGGCTTTACGGTATGAGGATGAGCAGATGCGTAACCCAACGCCAGGGCGCCTACACCCATCAGACCTTCAGGAAGATTCCACTCCTTCATCAAGTTCTTGCCTTCTTCTGATGCAAACATGCTATCTTCACGGTTGATCCAGCAGGAAGAAAGACCGATAGAGTGGGCTGCAAGCATCATATTGCCTAGGATGAGGCTGCCGTCTTTTACTCCGTTCACATTGCTTTCTGGAGCCAGAACGATGACGATGGTTGGCGCTCCGTAGTATGGATCACTCTCTACACCCATGATTTCTGCATTCATCTTGCGAAGCTGGGCGCAAACCTCAGGATTCTGAACGGCGATGATGAAAGGCTCCTGTGTGCCATGACCGGTAGCAGCCCAAGTGCCAGCTTCCAAAACTGTCTTCAATTCCTCGTCGGTAATCTGGTCAGCCTTGAAGCGACGAATGCTTCTTCTCTCCTTGATGGCTTTTAAAACTTCATTTTCCATATTGTCTTGTTTTAAACATTGTATTTAGAATTCTTTTCTCTTTATTCGCTCTTTTATGCAGGGCATCCGCTCAAATCCTCTTCATCCATATACTGGCTGAGAACTCGTGCGATGCGAATCAAACCCTGCATCAGGGTCTTGCGAGGACAGGCGATGTTGAGGCGCAGGTAGCCTTGACCAGCCTTTCTGCCATACATCGTACCGCTGTTGACGAACACCTTGCCGTCATTCATCAGTTTCTCGTAAGCCTCGTCGCTAGATAATTCGAATGGTAGAATGTCGAGCCAAACAAGGTAAGTACCTTCCAGGCGGGTTACGCGAACCTGCGGCAATTCGGTATTGAAGAATTTCTTTACAGCCTGATAGTTCTCGTAGAGATACTGGTTCAGTTCATCGAGCCATTCCTCACTTTCGTTATAAGCAGTTTGGAGAGCAATGACACCGAATGGATTTACATCACAGACCTCATTGATGTTGATGGCGCGATTAATGCGGCGGCGCAATGCAGCATCCGGACAGATGATGTTGGCAATCTGGAGTCCGGCAATATTGAATGACTTTGATGGTGAGTTCAGTACCACGCAGTTGTCGCGGCAAGCCTCACTGATGCTGGCGAATGGGGTGTAGTGATAGCCTGGCATCACCAGTTCGCAGTGGATTTCGTCGGCGATGACCTTCACGCCGTGCTTCTGGCAGATGTCGTTCATGCGCTCCAGCTCCTCTTTCTTCCATACTCTGCCCGCAGGGTTGTGAGGGTTGCAGAGGATGAAGGCGGTGGTCTTCTCATCGGCACACTTGCGCTCGAAATCCTCGAAGTCTATCTCGTAGGTGTAGTTGCCCACGCGGCGCAATTCATTCTCCACCACCTCGCATCCGCTGTTCTTGATGCAAGAGAAGAAGCAATTGTATACCGGTGTCTGCACCAATACCTGCTCGCCAGGCATACAGATGGCCTTCAGGCAGCAGGAGATGGCTGGCACTACGCCCGATGTGTAGAGTATCCAGTCGCGCTCTATGTTCCACTGGTGGCGACGGGAGAACCAACTGATGATGGCCTCGTAATAAGAATCGGGTACGAGGGTGTAGCCGAAGATGCCGTGCGCCACTTGCTGCTGCAAGGCTTCGATGATGGCAGGGGCGGTGGGGAAGTCCATGTCGGCTACCCACATCGGGATAACGCCATCTTCCTTCACCAAGTCCCATTTATAGGAATTGGTGCCTCGGCGGTCTATGATTTCATCAAAATTATACTTCATATTTCTTAAAATATAGTTTCCTTATTTTCTTGTGATTATCTCGCAAGCTCCCTTTGGTGCCTTGGCAAACTCGGTGTAGGTTACGCTGCCCACTTCATCTGCCTCGATGCGGCCAGAGATAGGGTTCTTGATGTTGGTGATGGTACCCTTGATATGGGCATCGATGTTCTGGCAATCCTCAAAGGCACGGTCGCACTCTGGGTCGAAGGTGCAATCTTCCAGAATGACGTGGTCCATATAGCAGAGTGGCTGCTCGCCGCTGATGTGGCAACGCACGAACTTGATGTTCTTGCTGTGCCAAGCCAGGTATTCGCCGTTGAGCTCTGAATCGTAGACGGTTACGTTCTCGCACTCCCAGAAGCTGTCCTTGGTGGTAATCTTGGCGTGGTGTACCTCCACATTCTCGCAGTACTGGAATACATACTTGGAGTCGCTCTCCAGACCATCCACATAGATGTTCTTGGAGAACATGAATGGGTAAGTGCCGTCATGCATTTTCACGTCTTTCAGCTTCAGCCCGTCTACCTTCCAGAATGTCTCGTCGGCATCGGTGATGTTGACACGCTCCAGCTCCAGGTTCTTCATCTCACGGAAGAACTTAGGACCGTCGATGGTGCAATCGCGCATCACCATATTGTCTGAATACCAGATGGCAGAACGGCTCTCTGGAGCAAAGTAACAATTGGTAATGAGAGAACCGTCCACGTGCCACCATGGATATTTTCCATAAAACTTGGAGTTGTGACATTCCAGGTTCTTGCAGCACTTGATGCCCGACTCGCCGTCGGTTATCGTGATGTCTTCCAAACGAACATCGTGGGCGCCAAAGAGAGGGCGCTCGCCACCAAAACTTTTATTCTTGATCAATTCCATTTCTATCTGATGTTTGTCTTATTTATAATTTTATTGTTTTGTTTTCGACTGCAAAGTTACAAAAATAATGCCAAACAGCGGTTATATTCTTTACGGAAATAATGACCACTATTACTGAGCCATCACGAAAAGTGGCTTTGAGACAACACCAGAAAGTGGCTTGCGATGATAAGAAATGGGGCTGAATCATGAATTTTTGGTTCACGAATCAGCCCCATCTTTGTCTATGTGAATTAGTTGATAATTACAAGTTTGGATTCATCTTAGTCCACTCGTCTACAGCTGGAACGATGCCGAGCTCTACGATCTCATCGCGCATTTTGCAGAGGTGCTCGTAAGACTTGGCGAGAGATGCCATCTCCTCCTCAGTGCCCTGAGGCTCTGTGAAGTGAACGCCAGTCTTGTCGATAGTAGTAGGCATAGCCATCATGACGTTCTTGAAGCCACACTTGTCGCACTTAACGAAGCAACCAGCTGGCAATGTGAACTTCTCACCACCCATAGCAGCCTCGATCATCTTAACAGCGTTGTAAGCTGGGCTCTGGAATGAGCTACGGCCACGGAGCTTGATGATGTTAGAGCCACCCTGTACAGTGTGGTGCTTGATCTCCTCCCAACGCTCGTCAGAAAGACCCATCTCAGACAATGGCTTGCCATCGATCTTAACCTGAGAAGCGAATACAGCCATCTGCTCGCCATGACCACCATAAGTGTGAGCGCCAGTAACCTTATCCTGCTGTACACCGAACTCGAGGGCCAATGCCTGCTGCAAACGAGTAGAGTCGAGGGCAGCGAGTGATGTGAGCTGATTTGGCTTCAAGCCAGAGTGGATAAGAGCTGTAAGAGCAGTAACGTCAGCTGGGTTGAAGATAACAACTACGTGCTCTACCTCTGGGCAGTACTTCTTGATGTTGTCACCGAACTCAGCAGCGATCTTGCAGTTACCCTTCAAGAGGTCCTCACGAGTCATACCCTCCTTACGAGGAGCACCACCAGAAGAGATGATATACTTAGCACCAGTGAAAGCCTCCTCAGGATTAACAGTATAAGTTACGTTAACGCCTGGGAATGCGCACTGCTGGATTTCATCGAATACGCCATGAACACCTGGCTCATAGATATCATAAAGACAAATGTTTGGAGTAAGGCCGAGCATCAAAGCGCTCTGTACCATGTTAGAACCAATCATACCGCCGGCACCGACGATCAAAAGCTTGTCATTACTTAAAAAATTCATAACTACAATTTTTTTATTTAAAAGTTTATAATCTTCTTGTTAAAATGCCTCGATGAGAGACTGTAAATCTCCATTTTTGGCTTTCCGACCGCAAAATTAATAAAAAGTAATGTAAATCGTGCATTTATTTCCGCTTAAATTTGTTGTTAATTCTTAAAATTAGTATCTTTGTAATCTCTATTTAGCAAAAGTGATATTAATAAGGAGAAAAATAGGATATGGAAAATGTAATAAATGACAGATTGGCTAGTTTGAGAGAGGTGATGCGCCGCGAACATTTGGCTGCCTTCATCTTCCCTAGCACAGATGCTCATCAGAGCGAGTATGTGGCTGCCCATTGGCAGGGCAGAGAGTGGATCTCGGGATTTAATGGCTCGGCGGGAACGGTGGTGGTTACCTTGACTTCGGCTGCGCTGTGGACCGACTCTCGATATTTCCTGGCTGCCGAAGAACAACTGAAAGGTACTGAGTATCAACTGATGAAACTCAAGGTAGAAGGTACTCCTACCATCGCTCAGTGGCTGGCTCAGGAGTTGGCGGATGTGGAGTCGCCAGAGGTGGGCATCGACGGTATGGTGAATTCCTACCATTCGGCTACAGCCTTGATTTCAGACTTGCGCAAACTGGGTGGCATCTCCGTTCGCACCAACTTCGACCCGCTGAGCATCGTATGGAAGAATCGCCCTGCCATACCACAGAATCCTGTGGAGATTCAGCCGATGGAGTATGCGGGCGAATCGGTGTCTTCCAAGATAACTCGTATTCGCAAGGCGCTGAGGGAGCTGCATGCTGACGGAATGCTGGTTTCGGCGCTCGATGACATCGCGTGGACACTCAATCTGCGTGGCACTGATGTACACTGCAACCCTGTCTTTGTGAGCTATCTGCTCATCTCTTCGGATGAAGTGAAGCTCTTCGTGGACGAGGAGAAAGTTTCGGCAGAGGTAAGAAGCTATCTCCAGGAGAACGGCATCTCCCTTTATATATATAATAAGGTGGAAGAGGCACTGCGCAACTATTCGGAGTATAACATCTTGCTGGATGGTGACGAGACGAGCTACTACTTGTGGAAGACTGTGATGTGCCAGGAGATAGTAGCCGCTACATCGCCAATCCCTGCCATGAAGGCTGTGAAGAACGCCACCGAGATACAGGGCTATCGCAATGCCATGCTCAGAGACGGCGTGGCTATGGTGAAGTTCCTGATGTGGCTGAAGCCTGCCGTGGAAGCTGGCGGACAGACGGAAATCTCTATCGACAAGAAGTTGACATCTCTGAGAGCAGAACAGCCTCTCTTCCGTGACATCTCCTTCGATACCATCGCTGGCTATGCGACCCATGGAGCCATCGTGCATTATGAGGCTACTCCCGAGACCGATATTCCGTTGAAGCCAGAGGGACTCATCTTGATAGACTCTGGTGCGCAGTATCAAGATGCCACTACTGATATAACTCGTACCATCGCCCTGGGACCAGTCACCGAGGAGATGAAGCATATCTATACCTTGGTGCTCAAGGCTCATATCCAGTTAGAACTGGTCAAATTCCCTGATGGCGCATCGGGCACGCAATTGGATGCCGTGGGTAGAGAGTGCATGTGGCGCGAGGGACTTAACTTCCTCCATGGCACAGGTCATGGAGTAGGGTCTTACCTGAATGTGCATGAGGGACCTCACCAGATCAGAATGGAGTGGATGCCTGCGCCTTTGAGAGCCGGCATGACGCTGACCGATGAGCCGGGACTGTATCTGGCAGGCAAGTTTGGCGTGCGCACGGAGAATACCGTCTTGATCACTGACTATAAGAAGACGGAATTTGGCAAATTCTTGCAGATAGAGCCATTGACGCTTTGTCCTATCGACACGACGCCGATAGATACCAGCATCATGCTCCCAGAAGAGATAGATTGGCTCAACCAGTATCATCAGAAAGTGTACGAAAAATTGGCTCCATATCTCTCAGAAACCGAGAAAAAATGGCTCAGAAACGCCACAAAAGCCATAAAATGAAGATTTTAGAGCAAAAAAATGCTAATTTCTTGGTTATTTGACAAATAAGATGTAATTTTGCACCCGCAAATTAGGCAACATGCCCATTTGGTAAGAAATAACATAAGTTTAACATAATAAAATTAAAAGCAAAAAAATGATTATTGTACCAGTTAAGGACGGTGAGAACATCGAGAGAGCTCTCAAGAAGTTTAAGAGAAAGTTTGAAAAGACAGGTGTTGTTAAGGAGCTTCGCGCTCGTCAGCAGTATGACAAGCCATCTGTTTTGAAGCGTCTCAAGATGGAACACGCCATCTACGTACAGCAGTTGCGCGCTAACGAGGAATAAAAACTCCTCGTTTGAGGACTGAAAAGTAAAAAATCCTCAAAAAATTTGGTAGTTTGAATTAATTTTCGTAACTTCGTTGCCAAATTACAAAGGTTAAGCGTAATGTTGAATGTAGACTGTTTCTTAGAATACTTACGTGGTGAGCTGAATCGCTCTCAGATGACAATAGAAAGTTACCGAGAAGACTTAGCTCACTTTGAAGAATTTGCAAGAAACTTGTCTGATTCATTTTCCTGGGAGACGGTGGATTCCGATACCGTGCGCCTCTGGATGGAAAACATGATGGATAAGGGAAACGCTGCCACTACAGTCAATCGAAGGCTGAGCGCACTGAGAACCTTCTATCGGTTTGCATTGTCCAGAAAGTATATCGAGACGGATCCAGTATGTCATGTCAAGGGACCTAAAAAGAAGAAGCCGCTGCCTCAATTTCTGAAAGAAGGCGAGATGGATGAGCTGCTCGGTGGGCTTTCGACAGAGGGAGACTTTAAATATGTGCGCGCACGTACTATTATAATAGCGCTCTACGAAACAGGAATACGACTCTCTGAGTTGCGAGGTCTGAATGAGGAAGATGTTAACTTCAGAACTCATGAGATTAAAGTGACCGGAAAGGGAAACAAACAACGCATCATACCTTTTGGTGGCGAACTGGATAAGACACTCGGCGAATATCTGCAGAAAAAGAGTGAAAGCGTGAAGGTGAAAACCAGCGCGCTGATATGCTCCACTACAGGATCGCGACTTTCCGCTAGTCAGATAAGACGAATCGTAAAGGAGTATCTATCCATGGTAAGCTCGCTCAAGAAGAGAAGCCCCCATGTGCTGAGACATACATTCGCTACGGCGATGCTCAATCATGAGGCTGAAATCGAAAGTGTGAAGAAGCTGCTAGGACATGCCAAGCTCTCTACTACGGAGATCTATACGCATACCACGTTCGAACAGCTGAAACGAGTTTATAACAAAGCCCATCCTCGGGCATAACCCTTAAAAACGGAGGTAACTATGGAAATTAAGATTCAGTCGATTCATTTCGACGCTACTGAGAAATTACAGGCGTTCATCGATAAGAAGGTCGCCAAGTTGGAAAAAACTTTTGAAGATATACAGAAAGTAGAGGTGCAATTGAAGGTCGTTAAGCCTGCTACCGCTCTAAATAAGGAAGTTCATCTCGAAGTGTTCGTGCCAGGAACCCAGTTGTTCGTAGAGAAGACATGCGATACTTTTGAGGAAGGAATTGACCAAGCGGTGGATTCTATGAAGGTACAATTGACCAAATTTAAAGAAAAAACAAGGAATCGATAAAAAAAATACGAAAAAAATTTTGTAGATTCAAAAAATAGTTGTAACTTTGCAGCCGCTTTCCGATAGTAAGAAAGCTTAGTCGCATTGCGGCTGTAAAGTTTGCCTCTTTAGCTCAGTTGGCCAGAGCACGTGATTTGTAATCTCGGGGTCGTTG
>URLG01000032.1 GCA_900548535.1 Candidatus Segatella intestinihominis
GTGGTGCTCTCCTCGAGGCTATCGAGGGCAAGGTATTGCCAGGTGTAGCAGCTATCGAGAAGTAAATTTTCCCCTAGCTAGGCATTCCGTCTAGCGAGAGAGAAAGCTTCTTGAGATAAATAAAAGCTTGACTTTTTTAGCAATAAATAGAATAGGTTGGAGGGCATCCTATAGTGGTGTCCTCCAATTTTCAGTTTTTGCTAATTCTCCTAATACTCTACAGAAATATATCAATGGATTGGATCATTAATCTTTTTACCAACACGGAGTCGGTGGCTCACATCGCCCTACTCTACGCTATCGTCATAGCGGTTGGTGTATACCTGGGCAAAATCAAGATAGGCGGCATCTCGCTGGGTGTCACCTTCGTGCTCTTTGCCGGCATCTTGGCAGGTCACTTGGGATTCACCGGACCTACGAACATCCTCACCTTCGTGCAGGACTTCGGACTGATTCTCTTCGTATTCATGATTGGTCTCCAGGTGGGACCAGGATTCTTCGAGAGTTTCAAGAAAGGTGGTGTGACGCTCAACCTGCTGTCAGCTAGTGCCATACTGCTCAACATCCTTGTGATGTTTGGCTGTTATTATCTGTTTTTCGACACCAGCAACCCTATCAATCTGCCTATGATGGTGGGTACGCTCTATGGTGCCGTAACCAACACTCCAGGTCTGGGTGCTGCCAATGAGGCACTGCTCAGCGTATTCCCTAACGGCGCCCCTAGCATCGCCAATGGATATGCCTGCGCTTATCCGCTCGGCGTGGTAGGCATCATCGGTGCCACCATCCTCATCAAGTACATCTGCAAGGTGAACACCCAGGAGGAAGAAGAGAAGCTCAACGAGGAAGACGCTGCCAACCCTCATGCCAAGGCTCACAACATGCACCTGCGTGTGGAGAATGCCTATATCGCCGGCAGAACGCTGAGAGAGGTTTCAGAGTTCCTGAACCGAGACATCGTGTGCTCCCGACTGCTGCACAATGGCGAGGTGAGCATCCCTAACAGCAAGACCACCTTCGAGGTGGGCGACGAGTTGCTCGTGGTATGCGCCGAGGCTGACGCCGAAGCCATCAAGGCATTCATCGGACCTGCGATAGACGCTGAGTGGGACCGCTCCAAGGATGAGAAGGTGGAGCACTTCGTATCTCGCCGCATCATCGTTACCCGTCCGGAGATGAACGGTAAGACGCTGGGCAAGATGCACTTCTCCAGTGTATACGGCGTCAATGTGACCCGCATCTCCCGTCAGGGCATGGACATCTTCGCAGGCCGAAACCACCACTTCCATGTGGGTGATAGAATCCTGGTAGTGGGTCCTGAGGAGAATGTGAACCGCGTGGCAGAAATCATGGGTAACTCTGTGAAGCGCCTCGATGCGCCTAACATCGCCACCATCTTCATCGGCATCATGGTGGGTATCATCTTCGGTAGTCTGCCATTCGCCATCCCAGGCATGCCAGTGCCACTGAAGCTCGGTATCGCCGGAGGTCCGCTGATCATCGCCATCCTCATCGGCCGTTTCGGCTATCGCATGAAGCTGGTCACCTATACCACCACGTCAGCCAACATGATGCTGCGTGAGATAGGACTGGTACTCTTCCTGGCTAGCGTGGGCATCAAGGCTGGTGCCGGATTCTGGGAGACCGTGGCTCAGGGCGACGGTATCAAGTATGTATACACCGGATTCCTCATCACCGTGATTCCTATCCTCATCATCGGAACCATCGCACGCCTGAAGTTCAAGTTCAATTACTTCACCATCATGGGTATGCTGGCAGGTACGTATACCGACCCTCCTGCCCTGGCCTATGCCAACGCATCTTGCTCCAAGGAGGCTCCAGCCGTAGGTTATTCTACAGTTTATCCGCTGAGCATGTTCTTGCGTATCTTCACGGCACAGATTGTGGTGCTGTTCTTCTGCGGAGGATAAAAACATAAGAATTGGCTTACAATAGTTAAAGAAAAGCTAATAAAAAATGATAAATTATAAAAGAGGTGCACAAAGTTGTTCTTTTGTGCGCCTCTTTTGCGTTTTATTCGAAAATTATTTGTACCTTTGAGGCAGATTTGCAACCTAAGATGAGAACAAAACAATAACAATATAAACCAACTAAAACGTTAGAAGCGTATGAAGAAATTGGGAATCATACTAAGCATGCTGGCAGTCACCACGCTGGGCACCTGGGCACAGGGAGCCAAGAGCATCCGTATCACGGAGGTGATGACCCTCAACCGTACGAGCATCGTGGATGAGTACGGCAAGCACAAACCATGGGTGGAGATTAGCAACTCCTCCTTTACCACGTACAATGTGCGTGGCATGTTCCTCACCACCGACCGCAGGGTTCTGGACAAAAAGATGAGCCCCGAGGAGCGACGCAAACTGATGAGCCCACTGCCCAACAACGAGCCCCGCACCATGATAGCAGGCAAGAAGAGCATCGTGATCTTCGACAAGAACGACCAGGCTGGAGCCCTGCATCTCCCCCTCTGTTTCCGACCTCAGAAAACCAACTGGGTAGCCATCTACGACGGAAATGCCGTGGATCTCATCGACTCAGTGAGCGTCCCCGTATTGCTAGCCGACCAATCTTACGAACTAAGCCGTGACTTCAAGACATGGACCAAAGCCAACTATGAGGACGTGACCCCAGGCTATCTGCCACAAGCCGTGGGCCTGAGCAAATCGCAGCAACTGAAGAAGACCGACCCTTACGGCATCGGCATCGCCGTGCTCTCCATGGGCATCGTGTTCAGCTGCCTAGCCCTCCTCTTCATCGTGTTCTGGCTCTTCGGCAACTATATGAAGCACAAGCAGCGCCTGGCAAGAGCCACCGAGAAGCACGCCACCTTATTATATATGACGGGCAAGAAGACCATCGAGGTAACCAATGAGTTGAGCCACAAGACCAACGTGATGCTCAAAGACGGCCTCACCACCAAGGGCATAGACAAGGAGATATACATGGCTGTCATCTCTCTGGCACTGAAGGAATACTTGGAGGACAAGCACGACATCGAGTCTGGCATCATCACCATCAAGCCAAAGCAGACCCGATGGAACGCTCCGAGATTCTAATTCTTAATTATTCATTATAAATTATCAATTAACTATGAAATACGAATATAAAGTAAAAGGTGTAGACTACGAAGTAGAAATCCAAGATATAGAAGGCAACATCGCCAACGTGACCGTGAATGGCATCCCATTCGAAGTAGAAATGAAGCAGCCAGTGAAGGCAGCCAAGCAGAAAGTGAAGCTAGGCACTCCAGCTGCCGTCCCAGTAGCATCAGCAAGCCCTGCATCCGCAGCACCTGCAGAGAAGCCAGCAGCACCTGCCGCTAGTGGCAAGCCTGTGGTAGCCCCACTGCCAGGCACCATCAATGACATCAAGGTGAAGGTGGGCGACAAGGTGAACGCAGGCGACACCGTCATCATCCTCGAAGCCATGAAGATGCAGAACAACATCGAGGCTGAAACATCTGGAACCATCACCAGCGTCAACGTAAACAAGGGTGATGCTGTGATGGAGGGAGATACACTAGTAACTATCGCCTGATAAACGATAAATATAAAGAACTTTATGATTGCCCTTCAAAACAGAAGGCTAATCATAAAGTTCAATGTTCAACTTTCAAAGTTCAAAGTAAATTATGGATTTCATCATACAAAACTTCAATGAGTTCCTGACCTATACGGGCTTTGCAAATGCTACGGCAGGAAACCTCATCATGATATTGGTGGGAGCACTCTTCATCTGGCTCGCCATCAAGAAAGACTTCGAACCGCTGCTCTTGGTGCCTATCGGACTGGGCATCATCCTGGGCAACATCCCATTCCGTGCCGACGCAGGACTGGAAATCGGACTCTACGAAGACAACTCGGTGCTCAACATCTTCTATCAGGGAGTGAAGCAGGGCTGGTATCCCCCGCTCGTATTCCTGGGCATCGGAGCCATGACCGACTTCTCCGCCCTCATCAGCAACCCTAAACTGATATTGATAGGAGCCGCAGCCCAGTTTGGCATCTTCGGCGCCTACATGATAGCCCTGGCACTGGGATTTGAGCCTAACCAGGCAGCGGGTATCGCCATCATCGGTGGAGCCGACGGTCCTACCGCCATCTTCCTGAGCAGCAAGCTGAGCCCTAACCTGATGGGAGCCATCGCCGTGTGCGCCTACTCCTACATGGCACTGGTGCCAGTGATTCAGCCACCATTGATGCGCCTCTTGACCACCAAGAAGGAGCGCGTGATCAAGATGAAGCCAGCCCGCACCGTGAGCCAGACAGAGAAGATACTCTTCCCTATCATCGGACTGCTGCTCACCACCTTCATCGTGCCATCAGGCTTGCCACTGCTCGGTATGCTCTTCTTTGGCAACCTGCTGAAGGAAAGCGGCAAGACCACCCGACTCGCCAAGACAGCAGGCAGCAGCCTCAATGACATCGTGGTGATGCTCCTCGGTCTGACCGTAGGTTGCTCCACCCAGGCATCAGAGTTCTTGACGCTCAATACCATCAAGATCTTCGCCCTCGGAGCCCTAGCCTTCATCATCGCATCAGCCAGCGGCATCCTCTTCGTGAAGTTGATGAATCTCTTCTTGCCTAAGGGCAAAAAGCTGAACCCACTGATTGGCAACGCCGGAGTAAGCGCCGTGCCTATGAGTGCCCGCATCAGCAACAACCTGGGCTTGGAGTACGACCGCCACAACTTCCTCCTGATGCACGCCATGGGTCCTAACGTGGCAGGAGTCATCGGTTCTGCCGTAGCAGCCGGCGCCCTGCTGGGCTTCTTCAACTAAGCAAGATATGCTGGGAGAGCATTTCAAGCTTACAAAAAGCAAAAAAGGATTTGGAATCTATATCATCTGATTCCAAATCCTTTTTTTTATGAATTGATTTTCATTTTTCCATCGTGCGATACCACGAGTTCCACCTGATAACTCAGACTGCTATCGGGCATGGCGAGCACAGCCATATAGTGAATGCCCTCAGCATCTATCTTTAGGAATGAGATGTCGCTCAATATCGACTGCTTTAGGAACTCGGCAGGCACCTTCTTCTTGAAGTCCTCCTTATGGAAGTCCTTGCCAAAGAGCTTGCGAGCACCCTGGAAGATATTGATGTTTACGATATTGTCGTAGTACACATTGTCCACCTCCACTCCATCGTCATTGTAGGAACTCTTGTACACCTTGTAGGTGGTAGGGTTCACCTGCACATAGAGATGGTATTTCTCATCGGCATGGCTCACGATGGTATCTCGCTTGATGAGCGTATTCTGATTGAGCGCCACCGGAGGCTGCTGCGTAAACTGGCGCAGATAGGAAGCATCATTGGTCTTCACCAGCTTCACGATGTCGCCATTCTGTATCTTAAACTGGAAGATATGGGCAGCCTGCTTCACGATGGGATACTTCACCACATTGGCGCCCTTCATCACGAGCGTATCGCCTGCTATGTAGAAATACACAGGTTGGCTTGTAGAGTCGGGATAGTAGATGGTATCTCCCTTGACTCGGAAGGCCACATCGTCCTCGTCGTCATTGAGCCAGATGCCCTGGAGCATCTTCTTGGCTGCGGCATTCTCTGCCACCGTCTCACCCTGCCTATCCGCCTTGTGAGAGCAGCCCACTATCATCAGCAGACATCCCAACAATAGTAAGTTTACCGTTTGTTTCATAGTCTAATCTTTTAGAAGAAATCCGAATCTGCATCGATCTCTTAGAAGAAATCTGCATCCTCAAAGTTCTTAGCCTTGAGCAAGTCTTTCTCAGAAGTAAGCACATCCTTGGCGTCGATAGGCCACTGGATGCCGATAGTCTCATCATTCCACTTGATGCTGGCCTCCTGCTGCGGAGCATATACATTATCCACCTTGTAAGTGAAGATGGCCTCCTGGCTCAGCACCAAGAATCCATGGGCAAAGCCGCGAGGGATGAAGAACTGGCGCTTGTTGTCCTCGCTCAATTCCACCATCACGTACTTGCCAAAGGTCTTGCTGTCCTTGCGCAGGTCCACTGCCACATCCAGCACCTTGCCCTTGATGACACGCACCAGCTTAGCCTGCGAGTACTCGCCCTTCTGATAATGCAAGCCACGCAATACGCCATAGCTCGACTTCGACTCGTTGTCCTGCACAAACTCCACATGATGCCCTATATGCGCATCAAAGTCTGCCTGTTTCCATGCCTCAAAGAAATATCCACGGGCATCGTCAAACACCCTTGGCTGCATGATCCACACGCCTTCTATTTCAGTTTCCGTATATTCCATTTATACACCTTATTTATTATTATAGGGACAAAGATACTACTTTTTTTTGGAATGACAAAACAAATTAAACTTTTTATCATATACTTGAAAAATTTATCTTAAAATAGTTGTCTATATCCGAAAAATTCAGTACCTTTGCAAACGTGATTGAATTAGAAAGACATATAGAGATCCTACTTTTGAGCAACGATTGCGTGATAGTCCCAGGGTTTGGAGGCTTCATGGCTCATCATGTAGATGGACGTTACGATGGCAGAGACAACATGTTTTTGCCACCGCTGAGAACTATTGGCTTCAATCCACAGCTCCAGATGAACGATTCCCTCTTGGCGCTCTCGTATGTGGAAGCATACGACATCAGCTACCCAGAGGCGCTCGACCGCATCGCCAACGAAGTGGCTGAGATCAAGCAGACACTGGAGAACACAGGCAAATTCGAACTCAACGATATTGGTACCATCTCGCTCAATGAGGATGGCAACTACGCTTTCGAGCCTTGCGAGGCAGGTATCTTGACACCAGAGCTCTATGGCTTGGGTGGATTCAACATGCTCCCATTGGCTCAGCTCACCGACTCTACCGAAGCTACCAACTATGCTTCTGCTGCCGAGACGGAGAACGCACAGATCGTTGACATGCCTGTACAGCAGGAGAAGCCAGTTGTGGCTACCGAGGCGACTATCGCTCCGGGCAGCAATGCTATGTTCGTTAACGACGAGCAGGAAGAAGAAGAGACTAGTGCAGAATTTATCAGCATCAAGAAGAGCTGGTTGCGCAATCTTGCCGCAGCCTGCATCGCCCTGATTGCCTTCTTCACCCTCTCTACCCCATTGGGTAATCCTAACGTGCAGAAGAGCCAGATAGATACAGGTATGCTCACCCGCATCATGCCCAAGGAGATAACCACAACTACTGCTCCTGCTCATGAGTTGGCACTTACCAACACCATGGCCGCAGAGACTCCAGCCAAGAGCCAGCAGATGACTCAAGACCAGGAGTTGAACACTTCTTCGGCATCTTATTATAGCATCGTTTTGGCAAGCCGCGTCACCAAGCGCAATGCTGCCACCTACGTAGAATACTTGCAGAACAAGGGATTCAAGGAGGCTAGAGTGCTCATTACCGACAGCAATGTCAAGGTAATCTATGGCACTTACACCACCGAAAGCGAGGCATATACTGCCCTCAACCGCCTGCACAGCTACGAGGCTTTCAACGATGGTTGGATTACAAAGGTTAAGGAGTAAAAGAATACATCCCCCTCCTCAACCTTTGCTTGTATATCATTAAAATATAATCAGAAAATCAAAGCTTTATGAAAAGAGTACGTTGCCCGAAATGCGATAATTTCATCACCTTCGACGAGACTAAGTACCAGGCTGGTCAGAGCCTCGTGTTCGTTTGCCCTAATTGCAACAAGCAGTTTGGCATCCGCATGGGCGTATCCAAGCTCCGCGAAACTCGCAAGGAGGAGAAGCTGGACGAGAACGCCAATGAGAACGGGGTGGGCTCCATCGTAGTCATCGAGAACGTATTCGCATACAAGCAAGTCATCCCACTGCAGATGGGCGACAACATCATCGGCAGATATATGAAGAATAGCGGCATCAACTGCCCTATCGAGACCGTGGACCCAAGCGTAGATATGAACCACTGTGTCATCAACGTGAGCCGCGACAAGAAGGGCAAGCTGAAGTATGTGCTCCGTGACGGTCCAAGCTATACGGGCACCTTCGTGGACAATGAGATTCTGGGCGACCGTGAGCGCCGTGTCATCGAGGACGGCACCCTCTTCACCATTGGCGCCACCTCCATCATCCTTCGCACAGCCGACAGCGAAGAGGAGTAAAAAAGACATTTACCGAAAAAAACATAGAAAAACGCGTCTTTATAGTCTCTTTAGATTATAAAGACGTATAAATATACCATTTATCCTTACTTTCTGAAAGAAATATTCGATATTTCGTAATCTTTTTGATAATATTTTCTTTAAATTGAAAGAAAATATGTACCTTTGCATCTGTAAACAGGAACAACCATTAGGTTTTCTCTAGAATTACGTTAGAAATATAACAAAAATAACGTTAGGTTATGGATGTAGCAATCGTAAAATACAATGCCGGGAATATCTATTCCGTGGTCAATGCGATGAAGCGTTTGGGTATCGAGCCTGTGCTCACCGATGATGCCGAGATGCTCCAGAAGGCAGACCGTGTGCTCTTCCCAGGACAGGGGCAGGCAAAGGAAGCCATGGATTATATCAAGGCTCACCAGCTGGACCAAGTGATCAAGAATCTCAAGCAGCCCGTACTGGGCATCTGCGTGGGACAGCAATTGCTGTGCCGACATTCCGAGGAAGGCAACGTAGACTGCATTGGCATCTTTGACGTAGACGTGAAGCGATTTCTGCCTCAGAAGCACGAAGACAAGGTACCTGCCATGGGATGGAACGAGATTTATGACCTGAAGACTCCACTCTACAAGGGCTTTGGCAATCAAGCAGACGCCTCTGCCCCTGCCATCGAATCCTTGCAACACCCCTATTCCTATTTCGTGCACAGCTATTACGTGCCGCTCTGCGAGGAGACCGTCGCCACGGCCGATTACATTCTCCCCTACAGTGCATCGCTCCACAAGGACAATTTCTACACCTGCCAATTCCACCCAGAGAAGAGCGGAAAGGTGGGAGAACAGATATTGAAGAACTTTTTGGAATTATAAGACGAAGACAAGATAAAGATGAAGATAGAATTAATACCAGCCATCGACTTGATCAATGGGCAGTGCGTGCGCCTCACCAAGGGCGACTACGACCAGAAGAAGGTGTATAACGACAACCCTGCCGAAGTGGCAAAACACTTTGAGAAGTTGGGCTTTAAGCGCCTGCACGTGGTAGACCTCGACGGAGCCAAGTCAAAGCATATCGTGAATGATGCGGTATTGAAGGCCATCACCACTGAGACCCATCTGGTAGTAGACTTTGGCGGAGGCATCAAGACCGAAGAGGACATCGAGAAAGCCTTTGCCGCTGGCGCCTCCATGGTAACTGTGGGCAGCATCGCCGTTACCCATCCAGAGCTCTTCCTGCAATGGTTGGATAAATATGGTGCCGACAAACTCATCTTGGGCGCTGACGTGAGAAATGGCAAGATTTCTATCAATGGATGGAAAGAGGATTCTTCGGAAGACCTGCTGCCCTTCCTCAAGCAATATATAGATAAGGGCGTGAAGAATGTGCTCTGCACCGAGATTAGCAAGGACGGCACATTGCAAGGTCCTGCCATCGACCTATATAAAGAGGTGATGGCTGCCTACCCTCAGTTGCACCTCATCGCCTCGGGCGGTGTATCCTGCAATGAAGACATCCTGGCACTTGAAGCCGCAGGCATCCCAGCCGTGGTATTCGGCAAGGCTTTCTATGAGGGAAAAATAAAGGTAGAAGAGTTAGAAGTTAGAAGTTAGGAGTTAGAAGTTAGGAGTTAGGAGTTAAGAATTGCCTCACGGTTACAAGGGCGTAAGCCTAATTATTAATTCTTAATTATAAATTATTAATTATAATAGCGATGGTTGAACAAAACAGAAGAAGGAAGGGCTTGGCTAAGCGAATCGTTCCCTGCCTCGACGTGAAGAATGGCGAGACGGTGAAGGGAACCAACTTCGTGAACCTACGCAGCGCAGGCGACCCTGTGGAACTGGGCAAGGCATACAGCGACGCAGGCGCCGATGAGCTTGTTTTCCTCGACATCACAGCTAGTTACGAGGAGCGCAAGACCTTTACCGACATGGTAACTCGAGTGGCTGCCGAAATCAACATCCCATTCACAGTGGGCGGTGGCATCAACGAGCTCAAGGACGTGGACAGACTGCTCAATGCCGGCGCCGACAAGGTGAGCATCAACAGTGCCGCCATCCGACATCCCGAGCTCATCAACGAGATAGCCAACCATTATGGCTCGCAGGTTTGCGTTTGCGCCATTGACGCCCGATATGACGAGGACGGATGGCACTGCTACGTGAAAGGCGGCAGAGAGAGAGTGGAACTGGGACTGTTTGACTGGGCTAAGGAAGTAGCTGACCGTGGCGCTGGCGAGATACTCTTCACCAGCATGGATCATGACGGCGTGAAGCAAGGCTTTGCAAACGAAGCCCTCGCCCGCCTGGCAGAGGAGGTTAGCATCCCTATCATCGCATCAGGTGGAGCCGGCAAGATGGAGCACTTTCGTGATGCCTTCACCTTGGGCAAGGCAGATGCAGCACTGGCAGCCAGCGTGTTCCACTTTGGAGAGATAGCTATCCCCGACCTCAAGAAATACTTGAGAGAAGAGGGAATCAATGTTAGAATATAAAGAATGAAATGAATTAAGAATTGCCTCACAGTAACAAGGGCGTAAGCCTAATTATTAATTCTTAATTATAAATTATTAATTAAATAAAACGATGGAAATAGATTTTGAAAAAATGGGCGGACTTGTTCCTGCCATCATCCAGGACGCTGCAACCAAAAACGTCTTGATGCTCGGCTTCATGAACAAGGAAGCATACGATAAAACAATAGAGACCAAGAAGGTAACATTCTGGAGCCGCTCCCGCAATTGTCTTTGGACCAAGGGCGAGACTTCAGGCAACTTCCTCAACATGGTGAGCATTCAGAACGACTGCGACAACGACACCTTATTAATAAAGGTACACCCAGACGGACCAACCTGCCACAAGGGCACCGACACCTGCTGGGCAGAGGAGAACACCCTGAACCCTATCCTCTTCCTCTCAGAGTTGCAAGACTTCATCAACAAGCGCCATGAGGAGATGCCAGAAGGTAGCTACACCACCAGTCTCTTTAAGAAAGGCGTTAACAAGATGGCGCAAAAAGTTGGAGAAGAAGCAGTTGAGACTATCATCGAAGCCACCAACGGCAACGATGACAAGCTCATCTATGAATCTTCAGACCTCCTCTACCACCTCATCGTATTGCTCACCAGCAAGGGCTTGAGAATAGAGGATGTAGCCAAGGAGCTCCAGGTGCGCCACGACCCTGACTGGGACAAGAAGCGCCGAGTAGCCAAGAGCAAGGGAGAAATGAAGTAAAGAAGAATGTTATCATTCAACATTCAACACTCAACATGGAATAAAGATGTTAATAGATTATCAAAACGTAAGCATATATCAAGCCGACAAGTGCATCCTCAAGGACGTCAACTTCCATATTGACGAAGGCGAGTTTGCCTATCTCATCGGCAAGGTGGGCTCTGGTAAGAGTTCACTCCTGAAAACCCTTTACTGCGAGCTCGACCTCGTGGAGGGCGAAACAGAGAAAGCGGAGATTCTGGGACGTGACCTCAAGACCATCAAGCGCAAGGAGATACCTGCCCTGCGCAAGGAACTGGGCATCATCTTCCAGGACTTCCAGTTGCTCCACGACCGCACCGTGAGAAAGAACTTCGAGTTTGTGCTCAAGGCCACGGGCTGGAAAGGCAAGAAAGATATCCAGAAGCGCATAGAGGAAGTGCTCAACGAGGTGGGCATGATCGAGAAAATCGACAAGATGCCTCATGAGCTCTCAGGTGGAGAGCAGCAGCGTGTGGCAATAGCTCGCGCCATCCTCAACAACCCAAAGATCATCATCGCCGATGAGCCTACGGGCAATCTGGACCCAGAGACGGCAAGCCACATCGTGAGCCTCCTGAAGGACATCACCAAGCAAGGCACTGCCGTGGTCATGACCACCCACAACATACCGATGCTCGACAAGTTTCCAGGCATCGTGTATCGCTGCAAGGAAGGTGTGCTCTATGACGTAACCAATGAGTACAACCACATCGACCTCTCGGAAGATGGAGAGGAAAACTAAATTCAATTAAGAATTATTAATTATTAAAAATATTACGACTATGAAGGTAATGAAATTTGGAGGTACATCCGTAGGCTCACCAGAGCGCATGAAGGGAGTAGCCTCTTTGATTACAGAATCAGGCGAGCCAACATTCGTTGTGCTCTCTGCCATGAGTGGTACAACTAACTCTCTCGTTGAGATCTCTGACTATCTCTACAAGAAAAACCCAGAGGGTGCCAACGAGGTAATCAACAACTTGGAGAAGAAATACATGCAGCACGTGGAGGATCTCTACTCTACAGACGAGATGAAGAAGACCACACGTGAGTTTTTGCAGGGCGAGTTCAATTATCTCCGCTCTTTCACCAAGGATCTCTTCACTTCATTCGAGGAGAAGAGCATCGTGGCACAGGGCGAGATCATGAGCACCAACATGGTTGTAAACTACTTGAATGAACAGGGCATAAAGGCAGTATTACTCAGTGCATTGGACTTCATGCGCACAGACAAGAACGCAGAGCCAGACCCACAATATATCAAGGAGAAGCTCGCTGCCACCATGGAGCAGAACCAGGGCTATCAGATCTATATCACACAGGGCTTCATCTGCCGCAACGCTTATGGCGAGGTAGACAACTTGCAGCGTGGTGGTAGCGATTATACCGCATCGCTCATCGGTGCTGCCCTCCCTGCTGACGAGATTCAGATCTGGACCGACATCGACGGTATGCATAATAACGACCCTCGTGTAGTGGAGCACACAGAGGCTGTACATCAGCTCAACTTCGAGGAGGCTGCCGAGTTGGCTTACTTCGGAGCCAAGATTCTCCACCCTACTTGCGTTCAGCCTGCCAAGTATGCTGGCATCCCTGTTCGCCTCAAGAACACCATGGACCCTAAGGCTGATGGCACCATCATCGACAATGTCATCGTACGTGGCAAGATCAAGGCTGTGGCTGCCAAGGACAACATCACTGCCATCAAGATCAAGAGTAGCCGCATGTTGCTCGCCACTGGTTTCTTGCGCAAGGTATTCGAAATCTTCGAGAGCTACCAGACTCCTATCGACATGATTGCAACTTCAGAGGTAGGTGTGAGCATGAGTATCGATAACGACGCTCACCTCAACGACATTGTCAACGAGCTCAAGAAGTATGGTACTGTAACCGTAGATTCTGACATGTGCATCATCTGCGTGGTAGGTGACTTGGATTGGAGCAACGTAGGATTCGAGACTCTCGCTACCGATGCGATGAAGAACATCCCAGTGCGCATGATCTCATACGGTGGTTCTAACTACAACATCTCTTTCCTCATCAGAGAGAAGGACAAGAAGCAGGCATTGCAGAACTTGAGCAACGTATTGTTCGAGAAGTAACACATATATCTATATATCCGCCCCCAGGAATGAGGGGGCGGATATATAGATGATTCTAATTTTAACTATAACAAACATAACGATTTAAGGAAAATAGCGAAATGAAAGGTACATTTCCGATAGAAAAGTTTCAGGAGACACAGACTCCGTTCTACTATTACGACACAACCCTCTTGCGTCAGACCCTCAAGACTATCAATGAGGAGGCTGGCAAGCACCCTGGATTTGAGGTTCACTATGCCGTAAAGGCTAATGCCAACCCTAAGGTGCTCGGCATCATCTGCCAAGCTGGTTTGGGTGCCGACTGCGTGAGCGGAGGTGAGATTCAGGCTGCCATCAATGCCGGATTCCCTGCTAGCAAGATAGTATATGCTGGCGTGGGCAAGAGCGACTGGGAGATTAATCTCGGTTTGGAGAAGGGCATCTTCTGCTTCAATGTAGAGAGCATCCCTGAGCTGGAAATCATCAACGAACTTGCCGAGAAGATGGACAAGACTGCACAAGTATGCTTCCGCATCAACCCTAATGTGGGTGCTCACACGCACGCCAACATCACCACAGGTCTTGCCGAAAACAAGTTTGGCATCGCCATGAAAGATATGGAAAGCGTCATCGAGGAAGCTCAGCAGATGAAGAACATCAAGTTCCTAGGTTTGCACTTCCACATTGGTAGTCAGATACTTGACATGGGCGACTTCGAGGCTCTCTGCAATCGCATCAATGAATTGCAGGACCAGTTGGAGAGCCATCACATCGTGGTGAAGAACATCAATGTGGGCGGTGGCTTAGGCATCGACTATAACCACCCTAACCGTGTGCCAGTACCAGACTTCAAGGCATACTTCGACACTTACGCCAAGCATCTCAAGCTGCGTGAGGGTCAGAAGTTGCACTTCGAGTTGGGTCGCGCCGTAGTGGCCCAGATGGGTTCGCTCATCACCAAGGTGCTCTATGTAAAGCAGGGCACAGCCAAGCAGTTTGCCATCGTTGATGCCGGCATGACCGACCTCATCCGCCCAGCCCTCTATCAGGCATACCACAAGATTGAAAATATCTCTAGCGATGAGCCAGAGGAGACATACGATGTAGTAGGTCCTATCTGCGAGTCAAGCGATGTGTTTGCCAAGGCAATCGACATCAACAAGGCCCATCGTGGCGACCTCATCGCCCTCCGCTCAGCCGGAGCTTACGGTGAGATTATGGCGAGCCAATACAACTGCCGCCAGTTGCCTAAGGGCTACATCACTGAAGACTTTTCATAAAAGTTAGGAGTTAGAGAACATTGGGAGTTGGAATCATCTTCCGCTCCCGATTATTTACGAGAAAAAGAACTATGATAACAATTAGTTTAACGACTATTATAGCAGGCGCAGTAGTGGTTTCATTGGCTATCCTCGGATCGCTGATCAATCCATTCCTGCGCTCATTGCGCTTTCCAGAGGTAGAAGATTTAGAGGCTACAGACGGAGCTAAAGCAGCTACAGAGAGCCAGCCAGAGGCAAAGACCGAGCCCATGACCGTGCTCATCACAGCCCACGACAGCCTGCCCGAACTGGAGCGCAACCTACCCCACTTCCTCCAGCAGAGGTATGCCCCAGGCTACCAGGTCATCGTGGTTTGCCAGAGCACTGATGGAGAGACGCAAGACTATCTGAAGCGAATGGCTGCCGAGTATCCTCACCTATATTATACATATATACCTGAGAGCTCTCGCTACATGAGCCGCAAGAAATTGCAGATTACCCTGGGAGTCAAGGCAGCTAAGAATGAGTGGATTATCCTCACAGAACCTAGTTGCCGTCCTAACAACGACAAGTGGCTACAGACCATGGCACGCCAATGCCAAGAGCCTAACCATCTGGTACTGGGCTATGTGGCACTGGACGAGGAAACCAAGGGAGTGCGCCGTTTCGAGAGCATCCGCAAGGCATTCTATCTGCTGCGCCGTGCCCAACACACCTACGGCTATCGCACCCACATGCCCAACGTGGCTTTCCGCAAGAGCGACTTCATGCGTGAGCAGGGCTACCAGGGCAACTTGGAACTGGTGCGTGGCGAATATGACTTCCTGGTCAATAAGTATGCCGAGTGTGGCGATACCGCAGTAGAACTGGATAGCGACGGCTGGCTCATCCATGACGAGCCTACCGACAAGGCATGGCACAATGCCCATCTCTATCTGCTCGCCTCTCGCCGTGCGCTGAGCCGTGCGGCAAGCATGCGCACCCTGATGGGCTTCGACCACTTACTGCCCCACCTCAGCCTGATAGCCTCTGTAGCTGTATTGGCTTATGCCATCTTGATGCAAGACTGGGTGCTCACGGGTTGTGCCGGTTTCGCCCTGTTGATGCTCTTCATCCTGCGCATGATCATAGCAGGCAAGGCTATCCGCCACTTTGACGACGACCTGTCCTACATCATGTTGCCATTCTATGAGTATGGCATCATCTGGCGCAATCTAGCCAACAAGCTGAGATACTGGCATGCCGACAAGAACGACTTTACCAGCCACAAGCTGTAAAGGAGGTAGATAAAAGAAATATGGAGTAAAAAAACTTAGACAACAAGCAAGATGAAAGTATATTTGTTCATATCCAAAAGCAAGAAGATGCTCAAGATGTACGAGGCTTACCTCGACGCCTTGAGCCATCAACTCGACATCACCCAGCAGTTGGCAGATGCCGACATCGTATTAATCCTAGGAGCATGGACAATGCAGGGTGCCCGCTTGGCGAAGCAATCTCACAAGATGGGCATCCCATACATAGTATGTCCGCTTGGCGACATCTCGGAGCGCAACTGCAAGAATCCTTACATGAAGCGAAGTCTGCAAACATTTGCATATCAAAGGAATATGTATCGCAACGCTCTCCTTGTCGTAGCCACCACTCCATTAGAGCAAGCCTATCTCACCAAGCTAGGCTGGAACAAGCAGATCTCCCTGATTCGCTACTTCGGCTATAGCCATCTTGCCACCCAGGCATCCACGCTGAGCGACTGGCAGCAAGCCGATGACACCACCCTCTCCCTCTTCGAGCAGAAGAAGGCTGAGGTCATCGCTGCCCAAACTAAGGATGCCATCGTGGCGCAAATTATGCAGATCAAGAGTCGTATGCCCCACAAGAACATTCCTCAGAAATATCTTGATGACTTACACACCCTTCTCTATGCCGACGACTACAACGAGGATGCCATCTGCCAAGAGCTAGCCCAGCTCAAGCTCTCTAGCTATGCCGCCTCCGTTTTCCAGGCGATGACAGAGAAGACTGGCATCACCGAGGGCTTCATGCCTCTCCCTGCCAAGAAGGGCAGCAAGAGCCGTGAGATATTGAAATACGTGAAATAAAATGTAAATTTTCCTCTACTTCACATACTTAATCTTCTTTCCCTCTGTACGTAGTGGTTTCTGCCAATCGCCATCCAAGATGCGAATGATGGTCTTCTTGCCATTGGCTGGCACGGCATCTACGGCTTCCTGTAGGGTCATATAGTTGCCCCTACCCTCGGCACTGACCACATAGTCATAATGGCGTACATGCTTCTTGAGCTCAGGCACTTGCTCAGCCAATGCATCAGCTAGGGCATTAGCCACCACGTGGGCGCCATAGACATTATAATGCGTATTGTCTTGCTTGCCCTTAGGCACCTGAGGATTCTCACCCGGACGGAACCACATGTGGAGCTTGCGGCTGCCCTCGATGCCTAGCGAAGTCTCGATGTCGTGCGTTATCTTAGTGGCATCGACAAAAGGAACAGACATTCGGCGAGCCACCAAGCGTGGTGCCACAACATAGGCTCCGTGGGTATCAATGAGCGTATCGCTATTGATAGGCTCATCGCCTTCATACACCTTATTGCGCAACTTCTCATCGTCATCATTCTTCAGCAGCTCCGCATAGTAGCAACGACGCACCACGCTATTCAGGAGCACAGGGATGCCGCCTCGTTCACGCGTCTCCTCCACATATTTCTCCAGATTGGCATCAAAGGTGCTACCAGGGTCGGTGTGGCGAGCAGGCTGCGGTTTCTCATCGTTATGTCCAAACTGGATGAGCACATAGTCGCCCGGCTGGATGCGATCGAGCACTTGCTTCCATCTGCCCTCATCAATAAAACTCTTGGAGGAACGACCATTCACGGCATGATTTTCCACTCTTATCTGATCGTCGAAACAACCCTGCAACACCATACCCCAGCCTCGCTCTGGGCTCGTCTTATAGTTTTGCTTTTCAGCAGCCGTACTATCTCCTATCACGAAGATTGTGGTCACACTCTTGCTGGATGTCATCAAGAATGATACTACCAAGAGTAAAATTAGAGAAAAATACTTTTTCATTTTTGATTTGCTTATGTTTTAAATAAATATTGATAGTGATTTGTTTCAGATATAAAAATCACCGTCACCTCTGACCTATCAGAAAGAGGGACGGTGTATGAGAAGGGGATCGCCCGCAAGATGTTTATTGTCCCACACCTGAGACCATCCTGCGAAAGGAGGAAAAGGGCGACCCCCAAAAAAGTTTCTTTATTTCACGGCAGCAATCAGTTCCTCGGCTGTAACCAAGGTCTGCTCGCCACTTTCCATATTCTTAAGTGTCACCTTGCCCTGCGCCATCTCGTTCTCGCCTGCCAATACGACAAACGGAATGTTCTTGGCGTTGGCGTAGCTCATCTGCTTCTTCATCTTCGCCTTGTCTGGGAAGATTTCGGTGCGGATGCCAGCCTGGCGAAGCTTGCCCACGATAGGCAGACAGTAAGCTGTCTCCTGCTCGCCAAAGTTGATGAAGAGCACCTGTGTTGAGTTGACAGCCTCCTTTGGATAGAGGTCGAGTGCGCCCAATACGTCGTAGATGCGGTCAGCACCAAATGAGATGCCCACACCACTGAGACCTGGCAAACCGAAGATGCCTGTGAGATTGTCGTAGCGACCACCACCCGTGATGCTGCCCATAGGAGTATCGAGTGCCTTCACCTCAAAGATGGCTCCGGTGTAATAGTTCAAACCACGAGCCAAGGTGAGATCGAGCTCTATCTCATTGTGCAAGCCTACAGTCTTCAGAGTATCGAGGATAAACTTGGTTTCCTCTACGCCCTTGAGTCCTATCTCTGATGTTTCGAGCACCTTAGCTATCACTTCAAGTTTTTCATCATTAGTACCTGAGAGTGAGATGATTGGCTGCAACTTCTCGATAGCCTCCTCAGAGATGCCATCGCTGCGCAATTCCTCATTCACATTCTCCAAGCCTATCTTGTCGAGCTTGTCGATAGCCACGGTGATGTCTACAATCTTATCTGCCTCGCCGATAACCTCAGCGATACCGGTCAGGATCTTGCGGTTGTTGATCTTGATGCAAACACGCACGCCAAACTTGGTGAACACGGTGTCTACAATCTGCATCAACTCTACCTCGTTGAGCAAGGAATCAGAGCCCACCACATCGGCATCGCACTGATAGAACTCACGATAGCGTCCCTTCTGAGGGCGGTCAGCACGCCATACTGGCTGAATCTGATAACGCTTGAAAGGCATCTGGAGTTCCTCGCGGTGCTGCACCACGTAACGTGCGAAAGGTACGGTGAGGTCATAGCGCAGACCCTTCTCGCAGAGCTTTGCCGCCAACTTGAGCGAACCGAGCTGGTGGATATCCTCGTCGGTAATCTTGTTCATATAGTCGCCCGAGTTCAATATCTTGAAGAGCAACTTATCTCCTTCCTCGCCATATTTGCCCATCAGGGTGTGAAGAGTCTCCATGGCAGGAGTCTCAATCTGCTGGAATCCGTAGAGTGCGTACACCTCCTTGATAGTATTAAAGATGTAATTGCGCTTGGCCATCTCTACTGGGCCAAAGTCACGCGTACCCTTTGGAATACTTGGTTTTTGTGCCATATATCTGTTTAATTACTTTCTTACAATGGTCTGAGCACGGTCTGGACCGATAGAGATGATGCCAATCTTGGTCTCAAGGAAGTCTTCTACGAAGGCGATGTAATCCTTGAACTCCTGTGGGAACTGATCCTCAGAAGTAAACTTGGTCATATCTGTGTTCCAACCCTTAAACTCCTTATATACAGGCTCTACGTCGTCTATCTCGTATGGGAAGTCGGTGGTTACTGTACCATTCTTCAACTTATAGCCTACGCAAGCCTTGATGGTCTCGAAGCTATCAAGCACGTCGCTCTTCATCATGATGAGTTCGGTAACACCGTTTACCATGACAGAGTACTTGAGCTGTACCAAGTCGCACCAACCACAACGACGCTCACGACCAGTCACTGCGCCATACTCATGACCGAGGTCACGAATCTTCTTGCCAGTCTCATCGAAGAGTTCTGTAGGGAATGGACCTGCGCCCACACGTGTACAGTAAGCCTTCATGATACCATATACATTACCTATCTTATTAGGGCCGATGCCAAGACCGATGCAGGCACCTGCGCAGATGGTATTGGAAGAGGTAACGAATGGGTAAGAACCGAAGTCTACATCGAGCATAGTGCCCTGAGCACCCTCGCAGAGGATGTCCTTGCCAGAGCGGAGCACCTTGTTAATCTCCACCTCACTGTCGATGAGCTTAAACTGCTTCAAGTATTCAATGCCCTCCATCCAAGTCTTCTCTACCTCAGTGATATCGAAGTCGGTATAGCCGAGTGAAGCAATCTGCTTGAGGTGAGCAGCCTTGTGAGCCTCATACTTCTCCTGGAAGTTTTCGAGGATGTCGCCCACACGCAGACCGGTGCGGCTTACCTTGTCGGTATATGTAGGACCGATGCCCTTGCCTGTGGTACCCACTTTGTTCTTGCCCTTAGAAGCCTCGATGGCAGCATCGAGCACGCGATGGGTAGGCATGATGAGGTGAGCCTTCTTAGAGATGTAGAGACGGCTCTTGAGGTCATGGCCGCTCTTCTCAAGATCCTTGGCCTCGCCCATGAAGAGATCTGGAGCCAAGACTACGCCATTGCCGATGATATTGACCTTGCCACCCTGGAAGATACCAGAAGGGATAGAGCGAAGCACGTATTTCTCGCCCTCAAACTCAAGGGTATGACCAGCGTTAGGACCACCCTGGAAACGAGCAATGACATCATACTTAGGGGTCAACACGTCGACCACCTTACCTTTACCTTCATCGCCCCACTGAAGACCCAGCAGGACATCTACTTTACCTGTGTTCATTTTATCTTACTATTATTTAGATTTCTCACTTTTAATATTTCGCTTGCGCGTCAACTTGGCTTGGCATGCGCTGCACACACCATAGATATAGAGAGCGTAGGCATCCCTACGAAATCTCTGCAGTTTGGTTTCATTGACCGCCGCAGTGATGTTGGGTGCCTTGAGCTCGGTCACCATACCACACATGGTGCACACCTGGTGCACATGGCTCTCATTGCAATAGCTTGCCTCATATTTGGTGCCGTCCACCAGACTGTGTCTTACCACGAGTCTGAGCTCTATGAAGAGGTGCATCGTATTGTAGAGCGTGGCTCGGCTCACTCGGAAGTGTCGCCTCTCCAGTTCTGCTCCCAGCTCTTCGAGCGTAAAGTGCCCTCCGATGCTGTACACCGCATCCAATATGGCATAGCGCTCTGGGGTCTTGCGGTGCTGGTTAGACTCCAGATAATTGTCCAAGACTTCTCTTACTTGGGCCTGTATTTTCTCTGTCATAATCCTTGTTAGTTACATAAAACGCACAAAGATAGTCATTATTTACGAATTGGAGAAATATCTAATTTTAAAAAATCTAAATTGCCCTCTTTTTCGTTACTATTTGACAGTTTACTGGCAGAAAAGCATACAATTTATGCATCTTTAGAGACTCTTTAGTTCCTCGTAGATACGCTGCACCGGAAGCCCCATCACATTGAAGTAGCTCCCCTTGAGACCCGTACATCCGATGTAGCCTATCCACTCCTGTATGCCATAGGCACCAGCCTTGTCGAATGGCTTGTAATGCTCGATGTAATAATCTATCTCTTCATCGCTGAGAGGCTTGAAGGTCACCTCCGTCACTACCGAGAACTGACGCTGCGCCAGACTGGTGGTGAGGCATACGCCGGTTACCACATGATGCGTCTTGCCGCTCAGCATGCGCAACATGCGATGGGCGTCTTCGGCATCACGAGGCTTGCCCAGTATCACGCCCTTGCCCTCCTGGTCGTTCTGCTCATTCTCCGTTGGTGCTATCACCACGGTATCGGCAGTAAGAATCAAGAGTTGAGCATCGGCGGAATCCTCAGAAGAAGCATTCGTCCCATCCAAGAGAGGGCGATAAGCCTCCGCCTTCTTTCTAGAAATATATTCTGCCACCTGGTAGGCATCGAGCGACGCAGGGTAACTTTCGTCTATCCCTTTGATCACTTTTACCTCAAAAGGCTGGTCGAGCCCAGCCAGCAGTTCCTTGCGGCGAGGAGAATTGCTCGCCAAAATGATCTTATACATTATTATATTATATAGTTTATGATTTACCATCCAAAGGCTTTCGCATCACTCAGCCACTTGCCCTGGGCACGCAGCACTTGCTCCACCACGTCACGCCCCACTCCGTCGCCACCATTGCTATTGGAGATGTAGAGCGAGATGTCCTTGATGTCGGAGCAGGCATCGGCAGGGCAACAAGGGCAACCGCACAGGCGCATCACCTCATAGTCAGGGATGTCATCGCCCACATAGATCACCTCCTCATGCTTGATGCCATACTTCTGAAGGAATTCCTCATAGGTCTTCACCTTCACGGCACACCCCATGAAGATGTCTTCCACGCCCAGTCCGGCATAGCGCTTGCGGATAGCCTCCGTATTGCCGCCCGTGAGGATGGCGATGCGAAGCCCCACCTTCTGTGCCAACTGGATGGCGTATCCATCCTTGATGTTCACCGTGCGCAGTGGCTCGCCTGTACTGGAGAGGGTGATGGTCTGTCTTGACAACACACCATCCACATCGAAAACCACCGTCTTTATCTTGCTCAAATCGTAATTAATCATTGTTTTTATCTTCGCTAAATCTGTGGATACTCATACTCATACGCTCATAGATGTCCTTTAGCAGCGGATTGTCGCGCAGCAACTGGCTCTGATTGCGAATCACGCCCTCGTCAAAGCGCACGGCAGGTCCGGTCTGCGCCTCACGTGGCGAGAGTTCATGCACCTTGGCAGCCGTTTCGTCTATCAGCGGCAGCAGCACATCGAAAGGAATGCCATGCTTCTGCAGGATATCGGCACTCACCGCATAGCAATGGTTCACAAAATTGCAGGCAAACACGGCTGAGAGATGCAGATACTTGCGATCGGCACTGGACAGCTGGTACACCCGATGGCTCAGTTCGCCAGCCAATGCCTCTATCACCTGCGTCTCTTCCTTGCCAGAGCCCTCCACAAAGCAAGGAATCTCCTCAAACGAAACACGCTTCTGCTTAGAGAACGTCTGCATCGGATAGAGCACACCATAATGTCGCGCCATGCCCTGGAACACATCCATTGGCATCGAGCCAGCCGTATGCAGGAAGAGTTTTTCCTCCTTGCCAGGACAAAGTTGTGGAATCAGCAGCGGCAGAGCATCATCCTTGACCGAGAGGATATACACATCGGCATCGCTGCGCACTTGGGAAATATCGGTTACGGCAGCCCCTCCGGCAATCGTGGCAAGCGCCTGAGCCGACTGCTGGGTTCTGCTATATACCTGTAAAATGTCGTGGCCGGCATCCAAAAGGGCGGCTGCCAGATTGGTAGCCAAATTGCCAGCACCTATCATTATTATCTTCATAATGTGCAAAAATACTAAAAAATTACCGCATCTGGCACAAAAGGCTTGCAAATTTATGATTAATTTATTATTTTTGCAGAATAAAAAAACAGCAATATGAACAACTTCAGCATACAGATATACGAGAAGAGCGAAGAGATGCCCCTGCTCCTGGAGGGTAATTTCTTCCATAGCTTGGCACTTTTCCGCATCATCGAGAAGGCGCCCAAGGACACCCCTTACATGGCAGTCATCACACAAGACGGCGAGGTAAAGGGCCAGATGCTTGTCATCGTACATCGACGTGGCTCGCTCATTCCACCTTATTTATTTACGCACGCACACGTGCACGGGGAGGGATTCTATGCTCCCGATGTGGATGCAGCCGAATTATTTCCACGCCTGCTGAAAGCCGTCACGCTCAGATTGCGCCATCGCTTGTGCTTCTACATCGAGTTTTCGGAGTTACAAAAGAAGATGTTTGGTTACCGTGACCTTCGCCGCTTGGGCTACTGCCCGATAGCTTGGCAGGAGATACACAACTCCCTGCACAGCATGCCGCCCGAGGAACGACTGGGCAGCAAGCGACTGGACATCATCAAGAAGATGACCCATAAGGGAGTTACCACCCACGAGGCTACGAGCGAGGCTGACGTATTGCGCTTCCACGCACTGCTGAGAAACTTCTACCGATTCAAGTTGCGCCGCTTCATCCCATCCAAGGAATTCTTCCTAGCCCTTGCAGCCAGCCAAGAAGGCAAGGTGTTCATCACCACCTATCACAACAAGGTGATAGGCGGATGCGCCTGCGTATACACCCAGGGCAATGCTTACTTATGGTATGCCGCAGCCAAGCGCAAGAGCCATGCCACCCTTCACCCCCACACCATGGTCATCTGGCATGCCATCCAGTATGCCCATGCCCAGGGATGCAGGCACTTCAACTTCATGGATGCCGGACTGCCCTGGAAGCAGAACCAATATCGCGAGTTTCTCCTTACCTTCGGCGGCAAACCCATCACCAAGTATCGCTGGTTTCGCTTCTATCCACGCTTCATCAACAGCCTGCTGCACTGGATATACAAGGAATAAAAAAGAGGAGCTTTAGCAGACAACGCCTTGCCCTCTAAAGCTCCATATATAATTTTTTGATAAAAGATTTTTTCACCTATTCAGCCAGTGCCTTGTCCAGTTCAGCCAAGCCACGTGGGGTGCAGAAACCACGGATGATGAGCATGATGTAATTATCAAAGATTTCCTGCATGGAATGCTGCTTATACAACTGGCGATGCATGATTTCCTCCATCACCACATGGCCCACATCCATCAGCACCTCCCAGTTCAGATCTTTGCGGAAGAGTCCCTCGGCTATGCCTGTCTCAAAGAATCGGCGACTCTCCACTCGCTCTTGATCATGGCTGGAACGAAGCAAATCCATCACGCGGGGCATCTTGTGGATTTCCTCATAGAACACCACCCCCACATCCTGATTTCTTCTCATCTGATTCTTGTATACGAAACTGATGATGTCAATCACATTGTGAGCTAGCGTGCGAGCATAGACTTCCAGTTCTCGGCGCGATTCTTCCTGTTGCTGTTTCATGCCGGCAATCAAGAGTTCCTCCTTGTCGCCAAAGATTTCGTATACGGTTCGCTTAGACACATGAAGTCCCTGGGAGATTTCATCCATCTTCACGGCCTTCACGCCACGCTGATAAAACTCCTTCATTGCATAGGCAATTATCTTGTCACGCAATTCCTGTCTATATTGATTGATTTCTGCCATTTTTGTATCTATGTCGAAGTTTTTTGTGCAAAGATACAAAAAAAATCAAAAAACCGTTCTTTTTTAGTAAGTTTTTTCGTACCTTTGCAAAAACTTTTAGCAATCTGTGCAAAATTGCACGAATTTGTAAGGAATAGAAACATTAAACCAATATATTGTTATGGTAAAAATTACAAAAGAGGCGGCTCTCGGATATCACGAGTCTGTCCGTCCAGGTAAGATTGAGGTAAAGCCTACAAAGCCTTACCACACACAGACCGACCTGAGCTTGGCTTACTCTCCAGGTGTGGCATTCCCATGCCTTGAGATTCAGCAGAACCCAGATGACGCGTACAAGTACACAGACAAGGGTAACCTGGTAGCTGTCATCAGCAACGGCACAGCCGTGCTTGGCCTTGGCGACATCGGCGCCATGAGCGGCAAACCAGTAATGGAGGGCAAGGGATTGCTCTTCAAGATTTATGGTGGCATCGACGTGTTCGACATCGAAATCGCCGAGAAAGACCCAGAGATATTCTGTGAGACAGTAGAACGTATCGCCCCTACTTTCGGCGGTATCAACCTTGAGGACATCAAGGCACCTCAGTGTTTCTACATCGAGGAGCGACTCAAGAAGAACCTCGACATCCCTGTGATGCACGATGACCAGCACGGTACAGCCATCATCTCGGCTGCCGGACTGAAGAACGCACTCGAGGTAGCAGGCAAGAAGATTGAGGACGTGAAGATCGTAGTCAATGGTGCCGGTGCTGCTGCCATCAGCTGTACCAAGCTCTATGTAGCTCTCGGAGCCAAGGTAGAGAACATCGTGATGCTCGACTCTAAGGGCGTCATCACCAGCGATCGCGAGAACCTCACCGAGCAGAAGAAGCTCTTCGCTACCGACCGTCGCGACGTTCACACCTTGGAAGAGGCTGTGAAGGGTGCCGATGTATTCGTAGGATTGAGCAAGGGCAATGTCTTGACTCAGGACATGGTTCGCTCTATGGCTCCAAGCCCAGTGGTATTCGCACTCGCCAACCCTGTACCAGAGATCAGCTACGAGGACGCTATGGCTAGCCGTCCTGACGTATTGATGTCAACTGGTCGCTCAGACTATCCTAACCAGATCAACAACGTAATCGGTTTCCCATACATCTTCCGTGGTGCCCTCGACGTTCACGCACGCGCCATCAATGAGGAGATGAAGATGGCTGCCGTTCACGCTATCGCTGACCTCGCCAAGCAGCCTGTGCCAGATGTAGTCAATGACGTATATCACGTCAACGACTTGACATTCGGCCCTAAGTACTTCATTCCAAAGCCAGTAGACCCACGTCTTATCACAGAGGTATCTGCTGCCGTAGCCAAGGCTGCCATGGATAGCGGCGTGGCTCGCACTCCTATCACCGACTGGGAGAAGTACAAGCAGCAGTTGCGCCAGTTGCTCGGTCAGGAGACCAAGCTCACTCGCAAGCTCCACGATACAGCTCGCCAGCATCCACAGCGCGTAGTATTCGCTGAGGGTGGCAACCCTACCATGCTCAAGGCTGCCGTACAGGCTAAGAGCGAGGGCATCTGCCAGCCTATCTTGTTGGGCAACCCAGACCGCCTGAAGCGTGTGGCTAACCGCTTGAAGCTCGACCTCACAGATATCGAGATTGTAGATATGCGTGCCGACAATGAGCAGGGTCGTCGTGCTAAATTCGCTAAGCACTTGGCTGAGAAGCGCGCTCGCGAGGGTTACAGCTTCGAGGAGGCTTATGATAAGATGTATGAGCGCAACTACTTCGGTATGTCTATGGTTGAGCAGGGTGATGCTGATGCATTCATCACTGGTCTCTACACCAAGTATAGCAACACCATCAAGGTGGCTAAGGACGTAATCGGCATCCGTGACGAGTACAAGACATTCGGCACCATGCACATCCTCAACACCCAGAAGGGCATCTACTATATCGCCGATACATTGATCAATCGTCACCCAGACGAGGATGTATTGACCGACGTAGCTAAGCTAGCCGCAGGCACAGTGAAGTTCTTCAACGATGAGCCAGTGATGGCTATGTTGAGCTACTCTAACTTCGGTACCGACACCATGGGTTCACCAGTGAAGGTAAAGAAGGCCGTGGCTGAGATGCAGAAGGAATTCCCAGACCTCGCCATCGATGGTGAGATGCAGGTAAACTACGCTCTCAACAAGGATCTCCGCGATGAGAAGTATCCATTCTCTCGCCTCAAGGGCAAGGATGTCAACACATTGGTATTCCCTAACTTGAGCAGTGCCAACGGTGCTTACAAGCTCCTCCAGGCCCTCAATCCAGAGGCAGAGATCATCGGTCCTATCCAGATGGGTCTTAACAAGCCTATCCACTTCACCGACTCAGAGAGCAGCGTACAAGACATCGTAAACGTTACAGCCGTAGCCGTTATCGATGCTTACGTTGAGAAAATCAAGAAGCAGAAGTAAGTTAACGACCTCTTTCCTGCCGGGAGGCAGAATGATATTCTCTCGGGGCAAAAACGTATTTTTTGCGTTTTTGCCCCTTTTTCTTTATCTCCCCATCCTTTTACTCACTTTTACGAAATGATTTCAAAATCGTTAAAATGCAATCGTTTTCATATTATTTATTCTAAACGAAAGTTAAATCTTTCCGTTGTGCACCCACACAGCAATATAGTGCCGAAAAAAAGCAAATAAATATTTGGTTAAATCAAAATTTAGCTATACCTTTGCAGTCGTTATCCTGAATACAATCTTTTTACCTTAAGGAAAACTAATACCTATTGAAGATTTGGAGCGGTAGCCTGTGAAGGTCATCGCTTTTTTTCTTTTTTATACCCCAGCACACCACTGTTGCCAATCAAGCACTCCACTATTGACAATCAAGCACACCACCATTGACACCCAAGAACTCCGCCATTGACAATCAACAACTTACATGCCCACGATTTTTTAAGCCCTTGGGCAAACTTACCCGACTATGCCGGGCAAACTTACCCGACGCTTCGGGTAGCCATCCCCATAGTTTCGGGTATCCGTCACCAACGCCTCGGGCAGCCGTCCCCTTCGTCTCGGGCGAGCGCCCCCATCCTCTGTGTCAAGTTTCATCATCTATGATGCCGACCCGGGACAACCGAATATTGGAATCGGCTTGAGGCTTAGACAGAATTGGTTTCACGCTAAGCTTTGATATGACTTAACGCAAAATGGTCGCATTTCAAGCACTAAACAGCCATTATCTTATCACAAAATCTTAAAAAATTGCGCATTATTCGTAAGCGGCTCCGCGTTTATACCTTGCATAATTCAAAAAAAGCAGTAACAGCTGATTAAACAAATGCTGCTACTGCTTTTTCCATCGGT
>URLG01000033.1 GCA_900548535.1 Candidatus Segatella intestinihominis
CCGCTACCTTTTTGACCTCTGTGTCATCTTATGAGGGCGGTTGCGGATTTGAGGATAATATACAATGGAAAAAGTAAACATCCCTTATTCTGCAAAATGCCCTAATGCAGCTTGCAGCCGTAGCAACACTTGTGCTCGCCACGCCTGTTATCTCGAGGCACTGAAAGCGAAAGATTACTTCGAGGTAATGAATCTGGCGCGCCTGATGCCGGATGGCGCGCCCTGCCCATACCATCTCACAGCCCAGAAGCAGCGATGGGCTCGGGGCTTCACCCGTCTCTATGCCTCTATCCCTCACGGCAGCGTACATTATTTTTACATGTACACCCCCTATACCAAGCGCCGCTTCTATAAGGCTCGCAATGGAGAAGTACTCATCCGCCCCGAGGAGCAGCAGGAGCTACTGGCTGCCTTCAAGCGATGCGGTGCCGACATAAGCCTCGACTTTGATGCCTATGAGGACCACGCTGTATTGATCGAAGACTAAGAAAATATTGTGCCGGCAAGAAATACTGGGAGGGCAGGTTTGTTACCTGCCCAATAAGAAATTACGATTGGCATTCATTTTGGCAGCGAGATGGTGAATTCTGAGTATTTCCCCTTCTCGCTCTTCACATTGATTTTTCCACCATGGGCGTTGATAACCTGGAGCACATAGTTCAGGCCGATGCCAAATCCACCACGGGTTTTCTGGGGATTCTTCTCGTGCTCGGCGGCACGCTCATAGCGATTGAAGATGGTTTTCAGCTCGCTCTTGGCTATGCCGATACCCTCGTCGTATACCTTGATATATACCTGATGGTCATCCTCAAGGGTGGAAATCTTGATGCGGATTTCATCCTTCGAGTATTTGGTGGCGTTATCCACCATGTTGCTGATGGCCTCCTTCAGATATTCCTCGTCGGCAAGGGCAGTGGCACAGTCTATCTGCGTGGTGATGTGGATAGGCTTGGAGGATTTCGCCTCATATTTATCCACCACGTCATCTATCATAGGCTCCAGAGCTACCTCCGTCTTGCGGATGGTCAGCTTGCCATGCTCCAGCTTGGAGATGGTGAGCAGGCGGTTGATGAGGGAGAGAAGATGCTGCGCCTCGTCCTCTACGATGTCAAAATATTTTTCCTTCATTTCTGGCTTCTTGTCCAGTACCCCGCTATGCAGGTATCGGGTGCCCATGATGATGGAGGTGAGGGGCGACTTCATGTCGTGAACCATGGCGTATGAGAAATCTTCGCGCAAGAGGCGGATGCGCTCCTGCTCGTCGATATAGTTGATTTGGTCGATGATGCTCAGGATGATGACGATGGTGGTGAGGATGGAGGTAAGCACCGTGAATCGGCTTTGTAGGAAGGCAGAGAGCAGAGCCTCTGCCCTGACATTGGGAGCCAAGCACCATACGTCTTGGTAGCCCATCTGGTGGATGGTCATATCCAGTGTGTTCCACATCCAGAACAGCTGCATCAGCAATACGGCTATCAGGGCGGTGGTGCTCAGTGCCTTGGCTCTATTCGTCTTCATCTTCTTCTGCTATTATCGAATCTTTATGTTTCTTCAGCCACATTCCTCCGCCTAGTGTCATGGCTATGCCTACGAGGATGAGGGCAAAGCAGATCGGAGTGGAGGTGAGGACGCTCGACACCAAGTTGGGGATGAGGTATACTGCGTAGAGCACAATGCTGCTTCGGGTTAGCTGGTAAGCCCAACAGCCATAGACGGTGGAGACCATTCCCAGCACGGTGTAATACATCACATTGCCAGTAGCCGACTCGGTGAGCAAGCATAGCGGCAGCATCATGATGCAGAGGGTGAGCGTCTGTACCCACAGTTTCTTGCCACATCGGATAAGCTCCTCTTGTATAGCGCCATAGAATACGTAGGCGGAGATAAAGGAGCCAACGATGGCAAAGGGGAGGAGGGTGAGGAAGTTCATCTGGGTCATCTCCTTGGGCATGAAGTCGATGTGTAGCAGATTCAGTATGGCGTAATATGCCATCGTGATGCCAAGTATCGGAAGGGTGAGATAGGTCATTGCCTTCCATTTGGCTTGCGGCACCACCTTGCCCAGCGAGAGCTTGGAGAATTTATAATGGCTGAATGTGAGCCACACGATGAGTCCTGCCAGCACGGTGAAACTGATGATGATCATCGTGCCAGCACTCTCAAGGGCTGCTTGATGGCTCTTATAATAGCCCGTCTGTATGGCGATGGATACATAAAATCCCACTGCCAACCCACCGATGATGAGGGTAATCATATATTCTGCAATCAGCAGTATGTAATATAATATTGCTTTCAGCATAAGCGTTTGTTCTTTGATTTGTAATCTTTTTTATTCTGCAATGAGCTTGAAGCCAACGCCTCGGATGGTCTTCAGCTCCACGCTAGGCTCATCCTCGATGGCGGTGCGAATCTTCTTGATGAATACATCAAGGCTGCGGGAGGCAAAGTAGTCCTTGTCTTCCACGCCCCAGAATCGGCTCAGGATAGCCTCTCGGCGCACCACTTCATTCTTGTTCACCGCCAGTATCTCCAGTATCTTGGCTTCTCGGGCTGTCAGCATTTTTTCCGTATTGTCCTCTTGGTTCTTGAGGGTGGCATGGTCGGCATCCAGCAGATACTTGCCCAGCTTGATGGTGCCAGCGGCATTGGTGCTGCGGCGTCCCTGCTTCAGTTTCATCAGGCTCTGGATGTGGGCATCCAGTTCCTCGGGCAGGAAAGGCTTCTTCACGTAGTTGTTGGCTCCGGCAGCATATCCCGCCTTCAGGTCCTTGGGCGATGTGAGTCCGGTGGTAAAGAGGATGATGGTATCGCCATCAATCTCTCGGATGCGTTTTACCATCTCGATGCCGTCCATGATAGGCATGTCGATGTCCGACACGATGACATCGGGCTGAAAGCTCTTCCATGCTTCCAGTCCGTCCTTGCCATTGATGGCTGTTTTGATTTCATATCCCCCGATGATGTCCTCCAGGCTACTTTTCTCCATGTAAGCCAGGTTTTCGTCATCTTCTACCAAGAGTAACTTTACGTTTTCTGCCATAATCGTAGTATCTTTGTTTAATTGCTTGCAAAGTTACATCTTTTTCTGTAAATACAATGCTTTGGGAGAAGATTTAACCTAATGATAACTTTCTGATAACATATCATATCAGAAAAAAGCAGTATCTTTGTAAACGAAAAAAGTTAAGAATAGAATAAAATCTCTCTCAAACAGATAAAAGGTCAAGCTCGGGCTGTGAAGCTCCAGGCTTGACCTTTATGTTTTTCCTTACTTCCAAAGGATATTTTATCTCGTTTTATCGAGTATATTCGATAAAATTATGCCTTTTTTATCGAATATACTCGATAAAACTTGCATTTTCGCTAGAAAATGTGTATCTTTGCCTCGGTTTTAATATTAATAAGCAAGTAGCATGACAAAGGATCTTATCAAATATCTCATCAGTTATTATCAAGAGTTTGTATCTCAAATAAGTTTTGAAAAACGTGAATACGAACTGGAAGCAAATGCAAACTATGTATTTGTGGGACTTCGACGTGCAGGTAAGTCATATCTCATGTACCAGCACATTCATCATCTCATGGAGCAGGGGCATTCAATAGAAGAAATGCTATATTTCAACTTTGAGGATGATCGTATCGACAGTATAACTATCTCCGATTTAGACTTGATAAAAACTTGTTACGAGGAGATGTATGATCATCGCCCTATATTCTTCCTTGATGAGATACAAAACATCAAGGGATGGGAGAAGTTTGCCCGTCGTCTTGCTGACACAGGCTATCGGGTGTATATTACTGGTAGTAATGCCAAGATGCTGAGTAGCGAGATCGCCACGACCCTGGGAGGGCGCTATCTTATTAAGGATATATATCCATTCTCTTTCAGTGAATACCTCTTATATAAGAAGATAGACTTGTCTGATAAGAACGTGCGCTTTAAGTTTCGTACTGCCATCACCAAGGAATATGAGGAGTATTTCAGAAATGGCGGACTGCCAGAAACCTTGCAGATGGCAGATAAAAGAGCGTGGATAAGCAGCTTGTTTAATAAGATATTCTTTGGTGACTTGGTTACTCGACACCAGGTAAGAAACGACTTTGCCCTGCGCATTATGATCAGAAAATTGGCCGAGAGTGTAAAGCAGCCAACTTCTTATAATCGTATTGCTAGCATAGCATCTACTGTGGGTAAGAAAATCAGCGTGGATACCGTCATAGATTATATGGGTTATCTGCAAGAATCATGGCTCATCTTGCCTTATGAGAATATCGCTGCCAAACTCATCGATAAGGAGTCGAACAGGAAATATTACTTTATAGACAATGGCATTTTGAACCTGTTTCTGTTAGATCCTGCTACTTCTCTATTGGAAAACCAAGTAGCCGTTCGCCTAAGGCAAAAATATGGCAGCCAGGTATACTTCTATAATAAGAATGTGGAGGTAGATTTCGTTGTCTACGATGAAGGAATTGCCATTCAGGTATCTTATTCGCTATCAGATCCAGAGACAGAGAAGCGAGAAGTGGATGCCCTGCTAAAGCTCAATAAGGTCTTGCCGATGCGCAAGTTAATGATTATCAGTAAGGATGAGGAAAGAGACATCACGGTCAATGATGTTACCATTCAAGTGATACCAGTATGGAAGTGGCTGCTAGACTAGCAGCCACTCTAGACAAAATATGTCGTTCTATCCTTTTCATGATGCTCTTTTCTCATTAATATGCTGCGAAGATACACTTTTTTAGGATAAAACGTCTGATTCTTACTCCCTACTTGGTCAGAGCTTGGATAACCTGCTCCAACTGATCAAGTCTTCTGGCATCCACTGGTTTATCTACCAGGTTTCCATTCTTGTCGAAGAGACGATAGGATGGGAATGAATGTACATTCAAGTAATCCAATACTGCCTTAGCCTCAGATTCTGATAAGTTGTAATGAACTATATTGTCACCCAATAAATTATACTGCTTGATGATGTTCTTCCAAGAATTTTCCGGACTATGGCATGCCAAGTAAACATATACCATGTCGTATGGCTTCAGACGCTCATATTCTTCCTGCGACTGACTAAGACCATCTTTGCAAGGACTGCACCATGTGCCCCATACATCCAGTAATACCATCTTACCCTTATATGGTTCCAAGATTTTTTGAAGCAACTGTTCGCCGTCAGAGATGCCCTGTGGCATCTTCTTGATGCTTGGGTTTTGAGAGATGTCTCTCTGCATGATTTCTGACAGTCTTTGGTGATTTGTCATGACCGATTCTAGCGCAGCTTTGCCTTTGATACTTTGCTTGACCAACTCCACTTCCTTGTCGCTGAGTGGCAAGAAATTACCCTCCATATAACGGTTGAAACTCTTAGCTATAATGATGTCATGCTGGTCTTGGTTGCAATTCAAGCTATCTGCAATATCTCTTTCAAAGTAGAAATCTACAAGTGGCTTCTCTTCCATTAGCATCTTGGCAATATCCTTTCGAGCAAGGATGTTTTGAGCTTTTATGCTAACATCAGAATTGAAGAAATCCGCTGCAATCTTATTTAAATCTTTGCCATTTGTCTGGCTCGTCTTAACAATGTAGTCTTTGTATCCCTTCAACCACAACTTGACGGTTGCTATCTCTTGGTTGCTAATGGTAATATCTCCCTTGGCTTGGTGCAACTCCAGGAGTTGTGGATAATAGGTTTCGTTCAGAAGCACCCTTTTTCCATTGTATGTCAACCAATAATTGTCGAAAACCATTTGTCTGACAATGTCTGTTATCAGATTGTCATAGCTCTGATAAAGCGTATAAGGGAGTTTGATTTCCTTCCACAGTTTTACCACCTGCGCAGTCTTATCCTTTGGAAAATCATAGTTTTTCACAAATCCCCAACCTTGCATCAAGGCTTGGGCATAGTTACATTTCTCGTATTCAGAGACATAGTCTTGATAACGTTTGGAGAGAGTAGGAGAAATCTGGGATAATTCCCTTACCTTCTCCATCACCTGGGTATATCGAGGTGTCAGAATATCAAAATGCTCTTGTGCAGTCTTGGTATTCATATACATATCTTGATATTGCGTATCAAAACGTGGGATAGGATGCGATAGCAGTTCGTTTTGCAACCTAGAGTCTTTTCCCATCATCATCTGCGTTCCGTTCTTAAAGTCGTATAACAGGAAATACGTCTCGCCAGGCTCCAACACAGTTGAGATAAAAGTATGCTTCCAATCCATGAGCACCTCAGATGAGTTGAGCAATGGTATCTTGAGTTCAAAACGTCCAAGAGAATCCAACTTGACAAAATTTGATATTTGATGACCATAAAGGTACAGGTCTTCATGAATGGCTCCATATTCTTTTCCTTGATTCCAGAATAACTGGGGCATATCTTTGAGCCAACCTATCACGGTGGCTGTATCACCTATATAGTGGGTATCCTTAATAGTAGCCAATTCATCCTTTTGTGGATAATCAGGCAGGGTAAAAGTAGTGATGATGGCATATTCATTCTTCTTGCCATTGATGGTGATGCAGCGATTGCCTTGCTTGTTCTTGTCCACGGATACAGGGATTTCACGTTTGCCATCGGTCAGCACGAAATCGTATTTGTTTCCCTTCTGTTTCTTGTCCTTATATTGCCAGAAATGACAGTCGTAGATGGCAAAGTCATCATAGAATGCTATATCCCAATCGCCAGTAGTGGTATTTCTCCACAAGGATGGAAATACTTGTGCGGCACGTGTGTCAACCGACTGTATGCCTAGTATACGGAATGCCCCTTCTCCATCTCCCTCAATGAAGTCAAACTTCTGTGTATTCTTGGGCAATGGTGCAAAATGGAACACCACATCAGCATAGCCTTCAGCAGGAAGAAAGAACCTTTCGCCCAGTTCCAACCCTTCACAGCTTTTTACTAGATAATGCTGATCACCTACTTTGAGATAAGTATCTTTTGCAAACATAATCCAAGAGCTAGGGAAATGTTCTATGTGCATATATACTTGTGTCTCCTCCTTGCCAAGGTCTACTCGTGTAATCTGTAATTTGCTACTACCTGGTTGGTTGGCGTTCTTATAACTTTCCACAGCTGGTTGTATCCAAGTGGTAGACTTGTTGCTTGCCGCCCAACTGGTAGTGATGGATAGCAGCGTGATAAGAATGATTAGGATTCTTCTCATAATTGCGTTGTTTTGAATGTGATAAAATTTGATGTTTGAAATATACAGACAAAGGTAGATAATTTTTGCCAAACAAACTTTGCTCTGTGTAACAGATACTTTGCTTAGTATACCAAACGAGGATGAATTGTTTTAAAAAACACTAAATATTATCTCTTTATTTATTGCTTTTCCACTTTTCGTGGCGAAATAATATAGGAAAAGGTCAAGCTCTGTTTCAGAAACGAAGCTTGACCTTTTAGCATTTATGATATTGTGCCTTTATTTTCCTTCCTTATCCGACTGGATGAGGGCGAGCAGGTGCTCTACGGCTACCTCCTGAGGAATGTTCTTCTCTACGCATACTTGCTTGCGATAGAGGCTTACCTTGTTAGGACCGGCACCGACATAGCCATAATCGGCATCTGCCATTTCTCCTGGACCGTTCACGATGCAGCCCATGATGCCTATCTTCAAGCCCTTCATGCCCTTGGTGGCTTCCTTGATTTTGGCGATGGTCTCACGAAGGTCATAGAGGGTTCTGCCGCAACCCGGACAACTGATATACTCGGTCTTGGAGGTGCGGAGACGGGCTGCCTGGAGAATGCCGAAGGCGGTTTCGTCGATGGTCTGGGCAGGGATGTCGCCATTGTTCATCAGCCAGATACCATCTGTCTGTCCATCTATCATCAAGGCTCCCATGTCGGCGGCTGCCTCTAACTGGAAGTCGCTCTTCTCATCTGCCTTGTGCTGATACATCTGGGCGAAGATAACTGGGTTCTTCACGCCGGCGTTCATCATCTCATGTACCAAGGCACGCTGGTCGCCCAAGCGGTTCTGGTGATTGCTTACGCATACCACCACTACCTCTGGATGGCTCTTGAGGCAAGCGAGATACTCCTCGGCTGGTGTGCCAAACTGCAAGGTGAGGAACTTGATGTCTGCCTTGATGCTGGCGATGAGCGGCATCGCCATGGCTGGGAAGATAGGATAGAGCTTGGCACCTGTGGTCTCAGGCTTCTGCTTCAAGTCCTCGTAGATGTTGTAATCCACGATATAACTCTGGTCTGGCACAAACAGTTTTGGCTTCTTTCCACCTATATATATATAGTCGGGCTTGGCATCCTCATTATCGCAGAGGGTGCTCTCGCCATTGATGCGATTGCTTACCACCACTGGTACGTTGCTGCCACCGATATTGCCCACAGCTACAGTCTCTCTGCGGGTAGGGCGCAGCCAATCGAAGGATGGGCAGGCTTCGCCAGGAATCATCAACTGGCCTTGCTTCTTGCCGATGTAATCCACCAAGTGGCGAGCCACTGGTATCTCGGCAGCTGGCTCCTCGCTCAGGCTGACACGTACGGTATCGCCGATGCCATCAGAGAGCAAGGCTCCGATGCCTACGGCACTCTTGATTCTGCCGTCCTCACCTTCGCCAGCCTCGGTCACACCCAAGTGCAAAGGATAGTTCATGCCTTCCTTCTCCATCTCGCTTACCAAGAGGCGCATGGAGCGAACCATCACTACGGTGTTGGATGACTTGATGCTGATGACTACATCGTGGAAATTCTCCTTCTTGCAGATGCGCAGGAACTCCAAGCAACTCTCCACGATGCCCTCTGGCGTATCGCCATAGCGATTGCGGATGCGGTCGGAGAGCGAACCATGGTTCACGCCGATGCGGATGGCTGTATGATTCTCCTTGCAGATGTTGAGGAAAGGCACGAAGCGATCCTCTATCTTCTGGAGCTCGTGGGCATACTCCTCGTCGGTATATTCCTGCTTGATAAACTTGCGGGCAGGATCCACGTAGTTGCCTGGGTTGATGCGCACCTTCTCGCAGTAGAGGGCAGCCACATCAGCCACGTTAGGATTGAAGTGGACATCGGCTACGAGCGGAGTCTGATAGCCATCGGCACGAATGCCGGCATTGATGTTCTTCATGTTCTCAGCCTCGCGAGAACCCTGCGTGGTGAAACGTACCAACTCGCCACCAGCCTTGATGATTTCTTCGGCTTGCTTTACGCAAGCCTCGGTGTCATTGGTATTGGTAGTGGTCATCGACTGGATGCGGATAGGGTTGTCGCCACCCAGGTCGATGGCGCCGATATGCGCAACCGAAGAGGTACGTCGGGTATAATTGAATAAATCTACCATATTTGTTGATATAGAAAGCCCCTATAGCAAGGGGCTTCCTGATTAGTTACACTTATAATCGTATTTCACTTCAGCCAAGTCCTTGTTAGCCTTCTCTATCTTGGCACCTAGGCCAGCCTTCCAAGCATCCACCTTCTTAGCCACCTCCTCATCGCCAAGGGCTATCATCTCGGCAGCCAAGATGGCTGCATTCTGAGCACCATTCACACCCACAGTAGCCACAGGGATGCCAGGAGGCATCTGGATGATGCTGAGCATGGCATCAAGACCATCGAGCATGCCCTTGATAGGCACACCGATAACTGGCAATGGGGTAGATGCCGCAATAACACCAGGAAGGGCGGCAGCCATACCGGCAGCGGCGATGATAACCTTCACGCCACGCTCCTTAGCTCCCTTTGCGAAAGCCTCTACTGCATCGGGAGTGCGATGAGCTGAGAGGGCATTTACCTCAAAAGGAATTTGGTTGTCGTTCAACCACTTACATGCTTTTTCCATAACAGGCAGGTCACTGGTACTGCCCATGATAATGCTTACTAATGGTTTCATGTTGTTTTGTATATTTTATAATGTTCTATATTTTAATAACGAGCTGCTGGCAATATGCTAGATGACGAGCAGCGCACATATCGTGCCGATGATAAATCCCATCACCACCTGGGCCAGTGAGTGTTGGCGCAGTATCATGCGCGCTGTTCCTACTGCGCCAGCTAGCAGAAACACAAGGCAGAGCCACCAAAGGGGATTGAAGGCGAAGGCGATGGAGTAAGATACCAGAGCGCCCGCCACTCCGCCGATGGCTGCCGTGTGGGTGGATATCTTCCACCACACATTGATGATGGCGCACGCCATCTGTATGACCAATGCCACCACTACGATGATGCTGATGACTCGTGGCGTGTTGTGGTATTCCATATAGAAGAAACAGCCAAAGTAGCACAGGATGGAGATGATATAAGGTACGATGCGTCGCTCCTTCTTGCCTAGCTCGCGCGATGTCCAGCCCTGCACCCTGCGATACAGGTGGATGAACAGCGAGGGCATGATGACGGTGAATAGGTATACGATGATGAGCATGGGCAACTTGTAAGCCCATGGCAACAATGACATATAGCTAAAGATGAATAGGGCTATCAGTCCTATCAGGGGTAGATAGAACGGAGTGAACACCATACTCATGATGCGCGCTGTCAATATAATATCTTTCTCTTTCATACTCTACTAACTGTAATCTTTTATGTTATCTGTCTGACCCTTATTTGTTGTCTGTCTGACCCTTATTTGTTGTCAGTCTGATCCTTATTTCCTAAGTCGAGCCACAGGGATATTGAGTTGCTCTCTATACTTTGCCACCGTGCGTCGAGCTATCGGGAACCCTTTCTCTTTCAGCATCTTGGCTAGGGTCTCATCGCTCAGAGGCTTCTTCTTGTCCTCGTGGTCTATCAGCTCTTGCAGGGCTATCTTAATCTTGCGGGTAGACATCTCCTCGCCATCTTCTGTGGTGTAGCCATCGGTGAAGAAGAACTTCAGGGGGAAGGTGCCCCACTTGGTCTGTGCATACTTCACATTGCTCACTCTCGAGATGGTACTGATGTCTAGTCCCGTCTTGTCGGCTACATCTTTCAATATCATTGGCTTCAGGTCGGCTTCGTCGCCATCCAGGAAGAACTGGCGCTGAATGTCGATGATGGCCTTCATCGTAACGATGAGGGTGTGGCGTCGCTGCTTCACAGCCTCGATAAATCCCTGTGCCTTATCCACTTTCTCCTTGGCGTAGAGTAGGGCCTCCTTGTCTTGACGGCTCATCTTGTCCTTGCTCTTCTTGTAGGTGTCTATCATGTCGGTGAATGATGGCGAAACGGTGAGCTCGGGTATGTTGCCACGGTTGAGGCTGAAGGTGATGGTGCCATCATCGTTGGTGTCCACGATGAAGTCGGGTGTTATCTGCTGCATGTTTCTGCCTTCTGTCTCGCCCATGGATGCACCTGGCTTGGGATTGAGCTTGCATATCTCTTCTTGCAGGGTGGCAAGCTGGGTATCGTTGAGTTCCAATCCGGCTTGTATCTTGTCCCAGTGCTTCTTGGTGAACTCCTCGAAGTAGTCGGTAAATACCTCTTCCATCGTCTTGTGGAGAACGCCTCGTGGCAATCTCTTGACTTGCAGCAGGAGACATTCCTGAAGACTTCTGCCGCCCACGCCGGCTGGGTCGAAGGTTTGGAGGATATGGAGTACGTGCTCCACTTCCTTTTCCGTAACGTCTATGTTATGGTAGATGGCCAGCTCGTCGCAGATGCTGTCCAGGTTCTTGCGCAGCAGACCGTCATCATCGAGCGAACCGATGAGGTATTCCATCACTTCTTTCTCCTTGTCGCTGAGCACTTGCATGTCCATCTGCTCCTTGAGCTTGTCGTAGAAGGATGTGGAGTCGCCATACACCATTTCCTCATAGTCGGCATTGTCTTGATTATTGTATCTGTCTGTATTATAATCAGGCATTTGGTCGTCTTGTCCTATGCTTTCCAGTGCTTGGTCTAGCTCATCTTTTCTCTCTTCTTGTTCGCTTTGTGCCTCGTAGGCATCTTCGTCGTTGCTGTCTTCATTGCCACCATCGGCGTTGTCATTGTCCATTGGCGAGTCTCCGTCGTAGCTCTCGTTGAGCATATCGTCTGGATTCTCACTCTCCAGAGCTGGGTTGTCGTCCAGTTCGGCATTGATGCTCTCTTCCAGTTCGGTGAGAGGCATCTCCAATAGCTTCACCTGCAGCATTTGCTGGGCGGAGAGCTTTTGGAGCTGTTGTAGCTTCTGTGCCTGTGTCTGAATGAGTTTCTGTGCCATAAATTCTTTCTTTCTTTTTTTGAGTTAAGCTTTTTGTTTATGTTTTTTTATTTGAAATATTCTTTGAGTTCATTGGCCAGCTGATATAGCTTGTCTGGGTTTCCGTTGCCATATCTCTGCCAGATGGTGCTGCATGCATCCAGGATAGGGCTTGCGTAGATGTCTTCCTTGTTGAGATAAGGGTCGCAGTACTGGAATACGCGCATGGCTTCGGCTATCACCTTGGGGCTGGTGTGCAGGAGTTTGCCCAGGTCTATGACTTCTGGGGTTTCGGGCACCATGGTGATGGGGGTGAGCTGGAAGTAGAGGTCCAGGATGATGGTGAGCTTCACCAGTGTGAGCGATGGCTCTGCATCCAGGGGCTTCCAGTCTTGCTCAAAGGTTTGCTTTACCTCTACGCCTGCATAGAAGTCCTTGGCATTGCCGCATCCATCCATCTGCTGCATCAGCTGGATGTCGCGTGACAGGCGTCGAGGGTTATTGGCATACTTATCCCATAGTCGCTTCATGTGGGGAGTGACCATTCTGAGTTTGAACATCTGCTCGTGCAGATATTCTGGCGGAATGTGTAGGCTCAGGCTCAAGTCTACCATCCCTTTCGAGTAGAGGGGCTTTACCCCCATCGGCTTCTTCTGATACAGCTGTAAGAGCAAGAGCCAGTACTCATCGTTCCAAAGAGGATGTTTTGCCATATTGTCTTGTTTTTTATATCTTCTGCAAAGATAATGTAAACGAGCGCAATGAAAGTTTACTTTCAAATTGCCGAGTGCAGCTTATCTTCTGCAAAAATACGACTTTTAGTTGGTAATACAAAATAATTTGGCAGTTATTTTCACTTTAGGGTGCATAAAAAATGAAGTGCGCAACTCCGAATATCTTCGAAATTGCGCACCTTTAATACTTTATTCCCAAATTTTTCATAACTCTCGGAGATTTACTTCTTTAAGTTTCTCTCCATCACATAGCCCGAAGCAGTAAATGCTGCTGCCCAGGCGATCATCAGTGTTATTCCCATAATACTTTTCCTTTCTACCTTAATGTTAACCTTTACCTATTGAAAAATTATCCTGTCGTCCTTGAATAAACAATCTTTTTAATTTACCTTACTAACTAATAACCTAAAATAAACAACTAACAATCTTAAAACCTAAAAACCTAATAACCTTTTTTTGTCGTCCTTGAATAAACAATCTTTTTTCTTACCTTAATCTAATACCGTTAATCCTTGAATAAACAATCTTTAATTTACCTTACTAACTAATAACCTAATAAACAACTAACAATCTTAACCTAAAAACCTAATAACCTTTTGTCTTATTGACGATGCAAAGGTACGACGATTTTGGCAACTCACCAAGACTTTCTTAGCAAAAATGCGAAAAAAGCCCTCTTTTTTGACCTAAATCAACTATATGTGTGCGCACACAAGTGCTTTATGGCAGATATTTGACTTATGTCAAGCATTTCGGGAGATGCTAGTTGGTGGGGCTTTTCTTGTCATATAAGAAGGCAGCTTCGCTCATGTATACGGCAATGGTCTTGAGCTTCACGTAGTCTTCCGATAGATAGATGAGACCTTGATTGCCCCATTGCTTGCCCCAGGAGTTGCGGCATACGTAGTAGCACTGCTTACCCTTCAGGAAGGTACCGATGATTTCCATCACGTGGTCGTCGGTGGTATTGAGCTGTTCAAGCTCTTTCTGGCGTGAGGCTTGGGTCACGGGGCGCTCCTTGGGCTGTACGTCTACGTAGCATCGATGGGCGTTTCTGAATCCTGGCTCGCTGATGTCTCCTTCCCAACATACGGGGTGACCATGCTCCACTGCCTTTTGGATATGGAGCATCAACTCCTGAAGGGGCAGGTTGAGAAATTCATCGTGCATCACATTGTCGGGTACTTCCAGGGCAAAGTATTCCCGATAGGGGTGATGCGTGAAGCTGGTGAGCGATACATATTCCTCGGGATAGCATACGCTGTGGGCAAACTCTAGTGGAGTGTATTCTGCGCCGAGCATGTGTACTTGCTTGGCGGGCATATAGCCTATCTCTTTGTCGAAGAGGTCATCGAGTTGCAGTTTGAGTTTGTCGATGCCTGTTCTTTTGCTAATAGCTCCATCGCAAATTTGCTCCACTTTCCGGCACAATACCTTGTAGTTGATGTGCTCTGGGTCCTCGTAGCTGTCGTATGGCTGGGCGCCATACTTATCTATATAGTGTATCAGCATGGAGCCCATGCCTCTCATGCTGATGTCTTTCTTGCCGCCAGAGAAGTAATACTCCAGTGCTTTCTCGTGGAGCATCATGCGGGCTATGTAGGCAGTGGATAGATTCACAGAGTCGCCTTTCATGATGTGTTCGCTCTCTATGGTGCCCAGCATGGCGTATGCCCAGCACATTTCGCTCTCGCCTTGGTCCTTGACGGGAGTGGTGCTGATGAGTTTGACAGACGCTGGCAGGTTGTCTTTGCCTTCGTCGGTGGCTGTGGCATTGCTGGGCTGGCTCTTATAGTGGCAGCTAGCCAGCATGCCTGCCATGAGGATAATCGTGACGATTTGCTGTTTCATATACCTTATTATATTATATATATAGGGCGCAAAGTTACGATTTATATTTGAGATATGGAAGGCATTGGGGGCTTTTCTTACGTTAAGATTTCATAAACACACCTATTATATATAGAGTATTTGGCAGGTTTGTAGTAACTTTGCATCCAAATTTAGAAAATTGCATTCATGAATACAAAGATAAACGAATTTGAAGTGATGGCACCTGTGGGCTCGCGCGAGTCGTTGGCGGCTGCCATCCAGGCTGGGGCTGACTCAGTCTATTTTGGTATTGGCAAGCTGAACATGCGTTCTCATTCTGCCAATCACTTTACCATCGACGATTTGCGTGAGATTGCTGCCACCTGCAATGAGCATGGCATCAAGACTTACCTCACCGTGAATACCGTGATATATGATGACGACATCGCTACGATGAAGGAGATTATCGATGCTGCCAAGGAGGCGGGCATCTCTGCCGTCATCGCCAGTGATGTGGCTGTGATGAGTTATTGTAATGAGGTGGGTGAGGAAGTTCACTTATCCACACAGCTTAACATCTCTAATACAGAGGCTTTGAAGTTTTATGCACGTTTTGCAGATGTCTCTGTGTTGGCGCGTGAATTGAACATGGACCAGGTGAAGCATATCCATGAGCAGATAGAACAGCAGAACATTTGTGGACCTATGGGCAAGCAGATCAGAATAGAGATGTTCTGCCATGGTGCCCTGTGCATGGCTGTTTCGGGCAAGTGCTATATGAGCCTCGCCAATGCCAATCGCTCAGCCAACCGTGGCGAGTGTGTGCAGATTTGCCGTCGCAGCTATACTGTTACCGACAATGAGACGGGCAATCAGCTGGAGATAGACAATAAGTATGTGATGAGTCCGAAGGACTTGAAGACCATCCGCTTCATCGACCGTATGATGGATGCCGGTGTGCGTGTCTTCAAAATAGAGGGTCGTGCCCGTGGACCAGAATATGTATATACCGTAGTGAAATGCTATAAGGAGGCGATTGCTGCTGTGCTCGAAGGCACCTTCACCGAAGAGAAGAAGGATGCTTGGGATGAGCGACTTGCCACCGTATTCAACCGTGGATTCTGGGATGGCTATTACCAGGGACAGACGCTGGGCGAATGGAACAAGCATTATGGTTCCGTGGCCACCGAGAAGAAGGTGCTCGTGGGCAAGGTGATGAAGTATTTCTCTAAGTTGGGCGTGGCAGAGGTAGCCGTGGAGGCATCTGAGTTTGAAAAGGGTCAGAAACTCCTGATTACGGGCAATACTACTGGCGTGATGTATCTCCATGCCGATGAGATACGCTACGACTTGAAACCTGTGGAGGTGGCTAAGCAGGGCTGGAGAGTTTCTATCCCTGTGCCAGACAAGGTGCGCCCTAACGACAAGTTATATAAATTGATTACTGTAAACGAAATAAAGGAGATAAAATAATGGTAACAATTAATGAATTGCAGGATGAGGTAGTAGAGGAATTTCAGGACTTTACCGACTGGATGGACAAGTATCAGATGCTCATTGACTTGGGTAATGAACTGAAACCTCTCGACGAGAAATATAAGAACGAGCAGAACTTGATAGATGGCTGCCAGAGCCGTGTATGGTTGCAGTGCGACTATGTGGATGGCAAGCTCGTGTTTACGGCAGATAGCGATGCGCTCATCGTGAAGGGCATCATCGCCCTTTTGATACAGGTGCTCAGCGGCCATACTCCTACCGAGATTATGGATGCCGACCTCTATTTCGTAGAGAAGATAGGCTTGAAAGACCACCTAAGCCCTACCCGCAGCAATGGTCTCTTGGCGATGATTAAGCAGATTCGTATGTATGCCTTGGCTTATAAGACCAAGGAGGCTGAGGCTAAATAGGGCTTTATATATATAATAAGGGTATAGAATATATATAATAAGGTATAGGAATCTATGCGTAAGTTAAGAACGATAGAGATGAATCGTCTCACCATCGAGCAGTTTAAGGAGGCGGAGAAGTTGCCGCTCATCGTGGTGCTCGATGATGTGCGATCATTATATAATGTGGGAAGTGTATTCCGCTCTTGCGATGCCTTCCGTGTGGAGGCGGTGTATCTCTGTGGTATCACCGCCACACCGCCTAATGCCGAAATCCATAAGACGGCACTAGGTGGCGAGGACAGCGTGGACTGGGAGTACTTCAAGACCACCGAGGAGGCTGTGGAGAAGCTGAAGGCGAAGGGCTATTTCGTATATAGCATCGAGCAGGTGGAGGGTTCCACCAAGCTCCAGCATCTAGAGGAAGCTCATCAGAGTATCTTTCAGCAGACATCCGAGACGGAAAAGCAAGAGAATTCTTCACTCTCCACTCTTCACTCTTCACTCCCCCAGGGCTATGCCGTCATCTTCGGCAATGAGGTGAAGGGCGTGAAGCAGAACATTGTAGATATGAGTGATGGATGCTTGGAGATACCTCAGTTTGGTACCAAGCATTCGCTCAATGTCAGCGTTACGGCAGGCATCGTGGTTTGGGAATTTGCCAAACTGCTCAAGCTGTAAGAATGTCAATTAGATATTGGCTAGAAATACTGGGATTAAATAGAAGGCGGTGTTTCTCTATCCCAGAGAAGCACCGCCTATTTATTTACGGAAATATGAAGTATTTATGTTTTATATTCTAGCCACGATTTGCTCAGGAGTCAACTCGTTGTCCTTGGCAAGTTGCTGATAATCATAGCGATCATACAGCCCTTTCTTGATACCGAAGCAGTGTGTCTTCATATCGCTGTCGCCATAGAAGCGAGCTATCTTCTCGCCAAATCCACCTTCCAAGGCACCATCTTCCAAGGTAATCACCTTCTCGTGGTCAGCCTTCAGGCTTTCGAGCATCTCCTCATCGAGACCCGTGATATAGCGAGGGTTGATGAGCGTAGCGTCAATGCCTTTTTGCTCCTTCAGCATCTCTGCCACCTGCTTGCCCAGGCCATAGAAGGCACCGAGGGCTACGATGGCTACCTTGCTGCCCTTGTGGGGCATCTTGAAGCGATTCAACGCTGAGTAATCCTCATCAAACTGTTCGTCGCTGTGGGTCACCGCGCCACCAGGCACACGGATAGCAACTGGATGGCTGGTCTGCTTGATACCCCAAGCCAACATCGCCTTATACTCCTCCCAACAGGTAGGAGCCAGATATACGAGGTTAGGGATATTGCTCAACATCGGGATGTCATAGAAACCGATATGGGTGATGTCGTTCATGCCGTAGAGCGAAGCGCAGAAGATGTTGATAACGGCAGGGTTATTGTTGATGCAGAGATCCTGTGCTATCTGGTCGTAAGTGCGCTGGATGAATGTGCTATATACATTATATACAGGGCGGATGCCCCCTTTGGCCATACCAGAGATCATAGCCACAGCTTGCTCCTCGGCGATGCCTACATCCACGTGCTGTGCACCAGCTTCCTCACGGCGAGCCTTGAAGAATCCTGCCACGGTAGGAGTACCAGAGGTGACAGCCACCAAGTGCTTGTCTTTCTTCATCTCTTCGAGGAGGTATTCGGCAGTCATGTTGCCATAATCCTCGCCACCGCCTTCAGCCTTAGGCTTGCCCGTCTCGATGTCGAAAGGCACGCTCCAGTGCCAAGGCTCCTTGTTTTGCTCGGCAGGAGCATAGCCCTTGCCCTTTTCGGTGTGGATGTGGAGCACGATAGGATGGTCGATGCCCTTCACCTGCTGGAAAGCCTTGATGAGTGTCTCTACATCGTTGCCATCAGCGATATACTGATAGTCCAAGCCCATGGCGCGGAAGAGGTTGCATTCTGCCTGTCCGTTGGTCTCACGCAGCAAGGCGAGATTCTTATAGAGACCGCCATGGTTCTCGGCGATACTCATCTCGTTGTCATTAACCACGATGACGATGCCTGTGCCCAGTTCGCCTACCTCGTCAAGACCTTCGAGCGCCTCGCCGCCACTCAGTGAACCGTCACCGATGACCACTACGATATTCTCCTTGGTACCCTTGATGTCGCGAGCCTTCTGAAGACCAGAGGCAAGAGAGATGGAAGTAGAGGTGTGACCCAACTCAAACTGGTCATATTCAGGTGATTCCGCAGGACTGCTATAGCCCGAAATCTCCTGGAATCGGTTGTTGTCGTAATAGCCGAAAGCACGACCAGTCAACATCTTGTGTGGATAACTCTGGTGAGAAACGTCGAAGACGAACTTATCCTCAGGGCAGTTGAACACATAGTGCATGGCGATGGTAACCTCCACGATACCGAGGTTAGGACCCACGTGGCCACCGATATGGCTGTCACGGTTCAGGATGCCATCTCTTATCTCTTGAGCCAGCTCATGGAGCTGCTTCATGGTGAGCACCTTTACATCTTTAGGTGAATAAATATTCTCTAACAACATAGTCTTATTGTATAATTATAAAGTTATTATTGTTCGTTTATCTCTTTACGGTTGCAAAATTACAACTTTTTTTTCTAATTTCGGTTATCCAGATTACTGAATGATGTAACGATTTTACGGAATGGGGGCTTAAATAAAATGTTAAAAAAAATAACTCATAGTTTTAACACTCGTAACTCATAATTTTCTCCCCCGAAAGTCATAGTTTTTCGGTCGGAGAGTCATAGCTTAACACATTAACAGTTTAACAGTTGTTTTTCGCTTCCCCTAGTCTCCCTCTGCATAAATATACAGTATATATATTTATTCTTATCATAATAGAATAGGTCCCTATATACCTATATTTATATATAAAAATATATATATTTATGATTCATATATAGGTAAGAAGGTGGAAAATTGGGACAAAAATAAAACATGGGACAAATTCAATTTGTCCCAAAGTTTGTCCCAACTGTATATAAATATCTGATATAGATATAATTATATAGCCTGGGACATTGGGACGGGACAAATTCAATTTGTCCCATTTATTTTTTTTCTGTTAAAAATCGCCTCAATATTAACTGTTAAACTGTTAAGGTGTTAAACTGATTTATCTAAAAAACACTAAATATTGCCCTAGGGTAACTTGCCTTTGGGTAATATTTTGTATTTTTGCATTTCTAATAAGAGTATCCTTCTCGCTTAGCTAGCTTTCCTGCTTATTGGGCAGGTAATAAAACTGCCCTCCCAGTATTTCTTGCTAACAAGAACAAAATACCTCTGATATAGAGAAATAAAGAAGATAAAAACAAAAATAAGATAATGGCAAACGATAATAAAGGCCTGACGCCAATGATGAGACAATTCTTCGAGATGAAAGCCAAGCATCCCGAAGCATTGCTGCTTTTCCGCTGTGGCGACTTCTACGAAACTTACTGCGAAGATGCGATTGAGGCATCCCGTATACTCGGCATCACTCTGACCCGCCGTAACAATGGCGGATCGGCTGGCGGCGCAGAGATGGCTGGATTCCCACACCACGCTCTGGATACTTACCTGCCTAAACTGATCAGGGCTGGTAAGCGAGTGGCTGTGTGCGACCAGCTCGAAGACCCTAAGAAGAAGCGACAGGAGATAAAGGGAAAGAAGGGACTCAGCCAGATGGACAAGATGGTGAAGCGCGGCATCACGGAACTGGTTACGCCAGGCGTGGCGATGGGCGATAACGTCTTGAACTACAAGGAGAATAACTTCCTGGCAGCCGTCCACTTTGGGAAGACTTCTTGTGGCGTGAGCTTCCTCGATATCTCTACGGGAGAGTTCCTGACTGGTGAGGGAACATACGACTACGTGGAGAAGTTGATGGGCAACTTCCAGCCTAAGGAGGTGCTTTATGATCGTGCGCATAAGAATGATTTCGAGAAATATTTCGGTACCAAGTATTGCACCTTCGAACTGGACGACTGGGTTTTCACCGAGCAGACTGCCATGCAGAAGCTCTTGGGACACTTCAAGACCAAGTCCTTGAAGGGCTTCGGTGTGGAGCACCTGAAGAATGGTATCATCGCCAGTGGTGCCATCATGCAATACCTGGAGATAACCCAGCATACACAGATTAATCATATCACGGCGCTCTCCCGCATCGAGGAGGATAAGTTCGTGCGCATGGACCGTTTTACCATCCGCAGCTTGGAGTTGGTGGCTCCGATGCAGGAGGATGGGTCTTCGCTGCTCAATGTCATCGACCGTACGGTGACGGCGATGGGAGGCCGTATGCTTCGCCGTTGGCTCGTATTCCCCCTGAAGGATGTTCGCCCTATCAACGAGCGTCTCGACATCGTGGAGTATTTCTTCAAGGAACCAGAGTTCCGTCAATTGCTCGACGACCAGCTGCATCGCATTGGCGACTTGGAGCGTATCATCTCCAAGGTGGCGGTGGGCAGAGTTTCGCCTCGTGAGGTGGTGCAGCTGAAGAATGCCTTGGAGGCGATACAGCCCATCAAGACAGCCTGCCAGCATGCCAAGAACGAAGCCTTGCAGCGAGTAGGCGAGCAGCTGAATGTCTGCGAAACCCTTCGCGACCGCATTGCCAAGGAGATTCAGCCCGATCCTCCACAGCTCGTGAACAAGGGAGATGTCATCGCCGATGGCTATAATGCCGAACTTGATGACCTGCGCTCCATCAGTCGTCATGGCAAGGACTATCTGCTCAAGATACAGGAGCGAGAGATAGAGCAGACGGGCATCTCCAGCTTGAAGGTGGGCTATAACAATGTGTTTGGCTATTACCTGGAGGTGCGCAACACCTTCAAGGACAAGGTGCCTGCCGAGTGGATTCGCAAGCAGACCTTGGCGCAAGCCGAGCGATATATCACCCAAGAGCTGAAGGAATATGAGGAGAAGATATTGGGAGCCGATGAGAAAATATTGATTTTGGAGGCGCAGCTCTTCAATGAGTTGATAGCCTCGATGCAGGAGTATATCCCTCAGATTCAGATCAATGCCAACCTCATCGCCCGTTTGGATTGTCTGCTTTCCTTTGCGAAGGCATCGGATGAGAACCGCTATGTGCGCCCTATCATCGATGATTCGCAGGTGCTCGACATCAAGCAGGGCAGACACCCTGTGATAGAAACCCAGTTGCCACTGGGCGAGCGATATGTGCCAAATGATGTGCTGCTGGATACTGAAAAACAGCAGATTATGATGATTACGGGTCCTAATATGGCAGGTAAGTCTGCCTTGCTTCGCCAGACAGCTCTCATCGTGTTGCTGGCTCAGGTAGGCTGCTTCGTGCCAGCCGAGAGTGCCCGTGTGGGCTTGGTGGATAAGATATTCACCCGTGTGGGAGCCAGCGATAACATCTCGCTCGGCGAGTCTACCTTTATGGTGGAGATGACCGAGGCTGCCAATATATTAAATAATGTGTCGCCTCGCTCCTTGGTTCTCTTCGATGAGTTGGGGCGTGGTACATCTACCTATGATGGTATCAGCATCGCCTGGGCCATCGTGGAGTATCTGCATGAGCACAAGAAGGCGCAGGCTCGCACCCTCTTCGCTACCCACTATCATGAGCTCAACGAGATGGAGAAGAACTTTCCTCGCATCAAGAACTTCAACGTGAGTGTGAAGGAGGTGGATGGCAAGGTTATCTTCTTGCGCAAGTTGGAGCCGGGAGGCAGTGAGCACTCCTTCGGTATCCATGTGGCGGAGATAGCCGGTATGCCTCGCAGCATCGTGAAGCGTGCCAATGTCATCTTGAAGCAGTTGGAGGATGACAATGCAGGCGTAGGTGGTGCTGGCAAGCCGAATGTGCAGCACATCGATGAGCCTAAGGACGGTGTGCAGCTCAGTTTCTTCCAGCTCGATGATCCTGTGCTCAGCCAGATAAGGGATGAGATATTGGGTCTTGATGTCAACAATCTCACGCCAGTTGAGGCTCTCAATAAGCTCAATGACATCAAGAAGATTTTGCTGGGGAGATAAAAACAATACGGAAATAAAAAGAAGAGGCATCTCATAGCACTTGGGCTGTGAGATGCCTCTTTCCTTATATATATAATAAGGTGTAACTTTTATTCTTCCTTCGTATCTGCCACAATCTGTGGACCGCGAACCTTGTCCTTCACGCCCAGTCCCTTCTTGATCTCGATGTTTACGCCATCGCTCAGTCCGGTAGTTACCTGCTTGCGCTCGTAAGTCTTCTTCTCGCCGCTGCCCTTCACGATATATACAAAGGTGGAGTCGCCGCTAAACTCGATGGCACTCTCTGGCACGGTGAGCACATGCTGTGCCTTAGCCAATACTATCTCGGCATTGGCACTGTAGCCAGAGCGAATCTTGCCGCCCTTGACCGAGCGAACAGCTGCCTTTACCTCAAACTGGTTGGCACCATTGTTCTCCACAGCCTTAGGAGAAATGTACTCCAGGTCGGCATCAAACTTCAAGTCTTGCATGGCACCGATGGTTATCTTCATCGGCATGCCTACTACCAGATTGCCCACCTCCGTCTCGTCGATGTTGCCACGGAAGATGAGGTCGTTCATGTTAGCCACGCTGGCGATGGTGGTACCATCATTGAATGTATTGGCGAGAATCACGGAGTTACCCACCTTGACTGGGATGTCGAGGATAATGCCCGATATGGTAGAGCGGATAAGGGTGGATGAGGCGCTGGCATTGCTCTTCGATACGCCATCACGTACCACTTCCAGGGCGTCTTCGGCTGCCACTACTTCTTCCTTAGCCTGCTTCAGGGCTTGCTTTACCTTGTCAAACTCGTCGGCACTTACTAACTGCTTCTTGAAGAGCTGCTCCTCTCTGCCATAGTCCACCTGCGCTTGTTTCAGGTTGATGCCAGCCAGGCGCACACGAGCCTGGGCACTGCTCAGCTGCCCCATGTCGGGGATGACCTTTACCTTGGCGATGACCTCGCCCATCTGCACGTAGTCACCAGCCTGCTTGCATATCTCGGTGATGATACCGCTGATCTGAGGCTTCACGTTTACCTCGTTGCGAGGCTCTATCTTACCCGTGATGACAGTGGTTTTCAGCACATCGCCCATCTTTGGAGTAAACTCGGTATACTCCACAGGCTTAGGTTGCGACTTCTCATAGAGGAACACGAAGGTTCCGATGAAAATCAAGGCGACTATCGCCGCTACGATCAATTTTGAATACTTCTTATACATTGAACATTGAATTTTGAACGTTGAACTTTATGATTACCTGATGAACTCTGAGAATTTGACCTGAAGCATTTCATAAAGTTCAATGTTCAAATCTCAAAGTTCAAAGTTATTTATTCGTCTCTCATCGCATCCACAGGCTTGATGCTCATGGCTCGCCAGGCTGGTGCCAGTCCTGCCAGTGCGCCTAGGATGCATATCAGGATGGCTGAGAATATCGCTGTCCAGAAGTTTACCTGGAAGTGGGCGGTCAGTATCCCATCCGTGGTGTTTGCCATCTCCAGCATCTGGAGTATCGCCACGCCAAAGAGGATGCCGCTCATGCCTGACACCAAGGTGAGGATGATACTCTCGGCGATGATCTGGGAGAGTATCATCTGCGGCGTGGCTCCGATGGCTCGGCGGATGCCTATCTCCGTGGTGCGCTCCTTCACGGTTACCATCATGATGTTGCTCACGCCGATGGCTCCTGCCAGCAGGGTGCCGATGCCCACCAGCCAGATGAGGAAGTTGACACCCTTGAAGAGATTGTCGAGCATCTGGAAGAGCACCTCGGTATTGAATACCATCACGCCCTTCTCGTCCGTTGGGTCGATGGAGTGAGCACGGGCTATGATGGTGCGCATGCGAGTGGTTATCTTGCTCATCACTACGCCCGGCTTGCCCGTTACGGCGATGATGTCTACGGCGTTGCCTCGGTTATATGAGGTGCGCAGCACCGACTGGGGCAGGGTGATGGTCTCGTCGGCACGTCCACCTAAGTTGACGCCATTGCCCGAGCGATAGTCCACGCCCACGATGGTATAATAGGTGGAGTCTACCCTCACCGTCTTGCCGCAGGGGTCGTCGCCGCTGGGGAAGAGGTTGGTGTATATCTGCTTGCCTATCACGCAAACCTTGCGCTGCTGGCGGTCGTCCATCTCATTGATGTATCTGCCGTAGTACATCTTGGGGGCTGATACCTTGCTGAAGTCGGGACTCACGCCCTGGGTGGAGCCGCTAAACTTCTTGTCTCCATATATCACCGTCTTTCTGCCTCCGAAGAGCATCGGGGTGATGACGTCCAGTTCGGGCATCTGCTGGCGGAGTCGCTGCAGGTCGTTCGTCTCCATGTTCCAGGAGCGTCCCTTGTTAAATCCCTTGTAGGGCTTGGTGGTGTTTTGCGACCATATCATGGCGGTATTGGTGGCGAAGCCCGCAAAGTTGTTTTGCAGCAGCTCCTTCAGTCCCTGTCCGCCACCCATCAGGGCGATGAGCATAAACACGCCCCAGAACACGCCGAAGCCCGTCAATAGGCTGCGGCTCTTGTTCCTCGTGATGGTATCGAGTATCTCTTTATATGTATCTAAGTCGAATCTCATAATCTATCTAAAAACTTCTAACTCCTAACTCCTAACTTCTAACTCCTAACTTCTAACTCCTAACTCCTAACTTACTCCGCTCTCAGCGCCTCTATCGGTCGGATTCTTGCCGCCTTGATGGCTGGTATGAGTCCGGCGATGGTGCCAGCGATGACGATGGTGATGGTGGCGCCGATGCAGGTGCCGATGCCCACCGTAGGATTTACGAACATGGCAGCCTGGAAGAGACCCGTATCTATTGTGGTATGGCCGATGGTGGCATCCATGATCTCATTGGCAGCCACGCCACATACCATGCCGATGTAGCCGAAGACGGAGGTGATGATGATGCTCTCGGTGATGATGAGCTTCAGGATGCTCCATGGCTTGGCGCCTATCGCCTTGCGCACGCCAAACTCTCGGGTGCGCTCCTTCACGGTGATGAGCATGATGTTGCTCACGCCCACGATGCCACTGAGCAGGGTGAAGAGGCCCACTATCCACAGGGCGGTCTGGATGATGGCGATGCCTTGGTTCATCTGGATGTTGTCCATATATCGGTTCCAGAGCCATACGGTGCGCTCGTCGTCGGGTGCCGCCTGATGGTTGTTGTTGAGGCTGGCGCGATAGTTCTTCTCGAAAGTCTCATTATCCTCTTCCGTCTTCAGATTTTTGAGGGTAAACTCGATGGTGCCTGCCTCGTCGCCCTTGGCGTAAATAGTCTTCAGGGTGGTGTAGGCGGTGAAGGCATTGGTGTTTTGGCGGGATTCATCGTCCTTGTAGATGCCCACCACCTTGAAGGCTAGGTCGTCCACCTTTACGGTCTTCCCCACCATGGCTCTGTAGTCCTTGGCCAGCTCCTTGGCTTGGCTGCGGCTCATCACCAGCACCTTGCGTCGCTCGGTCTGGTCGATGTCGTTGATGAATCTGCCCACCAATATCTCGGTCTTATCTATCTTGGTGTGGGTTGGAGCCACGCCCGTGAGGGTTTGCGAGGCTACATAGTTGTCGCCGTATACGATGTTCACGCCGGCTTGCTCCAGCTGTCCGCTCACGTCGCCCACCAGATGACCGAAGGTGTGGTCGGTGATGAGCAGGTCCTTGTCGTTGAGCGTGATGTTGCGTCCCTCCTTCAGTCCGTTGTAAGCCTTGGATGTCTGTCCAGGGAATACGAGCATGGAGTTGGCTAGGAATCGGTCGCTCTGTTGCAGTTGGGCATTGATGAGTCCGTTGCCGGCGCCCAGCAGGAATATCAGCATGAAGATGCCCCATGCCACGGCAAATCCCGTGAGCGTGGTGCGCAATTTATTGCGTTTCGACGTGCTCCATATTTCTTTGATTAATTCTCTCATGTTATTTTTACTTTGAACTTTGAATTTTGAACATTGAACTTTATGATTACCTTTGCTTTGAACTTGCTAAATATAAACTTTATGATTACCTTTGCTTTGAACTTGCTTTATGAACTCTGAAATATAAACTTTATGCATTTCATAAAGTTCAAAGTTCCAAGTTCAATGTTAAATGTTCAAAGTTTCAAGTTCAATGTTCAAAGTTACTTCACGTAGTCTTTGCTTACCAAGTGGTGGTCATAATTCTCCTCGATGCTGCCGATGAGTCCGTCCTTGATGTGTATCACCTTGTCGGTCTCGTTGGCCACACCGCTCTCGTGGGTTACCACCACGATGGTCATGCCTTCCTTCTTGTGCAGGTCCTTTAGGAGGTCCATCACCTCCACGCTCGTCTTCGAGTCGAGGGCTCCCGTAGGCTCATCCGCCAGGATGATTTCGGGCTTGGTGATGAGGGCACGGGCGATGGCTACACGCTGCTTCTGTCCGCCCGACATCTCGTTGGGATAATGGTCTGCCCACTGGGTGAGCCCCAACTTGTCCAGGTATTCCATCGCCAGCTCATGGCGCTTCTTGCGATTCACGCCTTGATAGAAGAGGGGCAGCTCTACGTTCTCCACCGCCGTCTTGAAGGAGATGAGGTTGAACGACTGGAAGATAAATCCTATCATCTTGTTTCTATATTCGGCAGCGCGGGTCTCGCTGAGATCCTTGATGAGCACATCGTTCAGGCGATATTCGCCCGTGTCATAGTTGTCGAGAATGCCCAATATATTTAATAAGGTGGATTTTCCCGAGCCGGAAGCACCCATGATGGATACGAACTCGCCACGCTCTATGTCGAGATTGATGCCCTTGAGCACATGCAGCGGTTGGGCACCCTGGTAAGTTTTGTTGATGTCTTTTAAGTGAATCATCCTATGTCTTGTTATATATTCTGTTTTATTTATACTTTGTTATTTAATATCGCCATTTCTGGAATATTATTGTTCTTTAGACGTATCGGGGATAAATAAAGTTGCAGATGCAGGTACTTTTGTTTAGTTCCTCACTGGGGCACAATAGTGCCCTCACCGAGGGCACTATTGTGCCGTGGGGAGGAACATATCTGGGCATCGAGGTTAGCCTTCCGGAGTATACAACACAGTTTGCGTTTTCTACCTCACACCTCACTAGGCGTACCTTAACCCATTGAACATCAGGTGGTATAACCTTGTGAGGTGTCGCCTCCGACACCTCACATACACCTCACAACACCTCACACTTTAGGAGCTATTGCTGGGAGGGCAGGTTTGTTACCTGCCCATTGGCAAGAATGCCATTTCTACCAATACCGAGTGTGAGGTGTTGTGAGGTGTATGTGAGGTGTCAATGATGACACCTCACTATAGTAAATTGCTATATGTCAGTTAATTGCAGCGATTTTGTGAGGTATGAGGTAGAAAAGGCAAGCTCACCTTCTTGAGCGTCTTCTCCAGTTCCTCCTTCACCTCATCCATAGAGATGTCTAGGAGTTTCATCTGTCGGGCAAGCTCAGGCAGTCGTTCCTTCATAAACTCCTTCTTGCGAGCCTTCTTGATTTGCTTCTTGGCTCCTGCCGCCACAAAATATCCCAGTCCTCGCTTGTTATAGATGATGCCTTCGCCCGCCAAGAGGTCGTATGACTTCACGGTGGTGTTGGCGTTCACCTCCAGCAGCACGGCATATTCCCTGACGCTCGGTATTCGCT
>URLG01000034.1 GCA_900548535.1 Candidatus Segatella intestinihominis
CATCAACACTCACGGTGCTCCTCTCGGTGGCGACGCATACGTAAATACTATCAAGAACCTGGGTGGTGATCCTGAGAACGCATTCGTTATCTTCGACGATGTGAAGGAACTCTATGCAAAGCGTGCTGAGGAGTTGAAGAAGATCGTAGCAGAGCGCAAGGCTGCAGAGGCAGAGTGGCGCAAGGCTAACCCTGAGAAGGCTGCCTTGATGGACGAATGGTTCAGCGGCAAGGCTCCTAAGGTAGACTGGAGCAAGGTAGAGCAGAAGGCTGGTTCAGCTACACGTGCTGCTAGTGCTGCTTGCTTGGGCGTTTTGGCTGAGCAGGTACCTAACATGATCTGTGCATCTGCAGACCTCTCTAACTCTGATAAGACCGACGGCTTCTTGAAGAAGACCAAGAGCATCGTTCGCGGTGACTTCTCTGGCGCATTCTTCCAGGCTGGTGTTGCTGAGTTGACCATGGCTGATATGTGTATCGGTATGATGCTCCACGGTGGTGTGATAGCAGCTATGGGTACATTCTTCGTGTTCTCTGACTATATGAAGCCAGCTGTTCGTTTGGCTGCCTTGATGCAGATTCCTGTTAAGTTTATCTGGACTCACGATGCATTCCGTGTTGGTGAGGATGGACCTACCCACGAGCCAGTGGAGCAGGAGGCACAGATTCGCTTGATGGAGAAGTTGAAGAACCATGCAGGCAAGGACAGCGTTCGCGTATTCCGTCCAGCTGATGCTGATGAGACTACCGTTTGCTGGAAACTCGCTATGGAGAACATTGACACTCCTACCGCTCTTATCTTCTCTCGCCAGGGCATCGCTAAGTTGCCAGAGGGCAATGACTATGAGCAGGCTGCCAAGGGTGCTTACATCGTAGCAGGTAGCGACGAGAATCCAGACGTAATCTTGGTAGCTAGCGGTTCTGAGGTTTCAACCTTGGAGGCTGGTTGCGAGGCTTTGCGCGCCGATGGCATCAAGGTTCGCGTAGTAAGTGCTCCATCAGAGGGCTTATTCCGTGGTCAGAGCAAGGAGTATCAGGAGAGCGTATTGCCTAAGAACGCTAAGATCTTCGGTATGACTGCTGGTCTTCCTGTAACACTTGAGGGTCTCGTAGGTGCCAACGGTAAGGTTTGGGGTATGCAGAGCTTCGGTTTCTCAGCTCCTTATAAGGTGCTCGATGAGAAGCTCGGCTACACAGGCGAGAACGTTTACAAGCAGGTAAAGGCTTTCTTGGCTGAAGCATAAATATAAGTTGGGAGTTAGGAGTTTGGAGTGAGGAGATTCATCCTTCTCCCTACTTCTAACTTTTTTTTATATATAGATTAATTATTCTTTTTATTAACCTCTTAAAATTTAACCATTATGGAAATTAAGACAGTTGGTATTGCTAGCGATCACGCTGGTTTCCCATTGAAGCAATTCGTGTTGGAATATCTTGAGAAGAAGGGTTATCCTGTTAAGGACTACGGTACTTATAGCGATGCCAGTGTAGATTACCCAGACTTTGGCCACGCTCTTGGCGAGGGCATTGAGAGCGGTGAGGTTTATCCTGGTATTGGTATCTGTGGTAGTGGCGAGGGTATCGCCATGACACTCAATAAGCATCAGGGTGTGCGTGCTGGTTTGGCATGGTGCAAGGAGATTGCTCATCTCATCCGTCAGCACAATGATGCTAACGTATTGGTTCTTCCTGGTCGTTTCATCGACAACAAGACTGCCGAGTCTATCCTCGACGAGTTCTTTGCCACTACTTTCGAGGGTGGTCGTCATGAGCGCCGTGTCAAGAAGATTCCTGTTCAGAAGTAATCTTATTAATATAAAAAATCAGCCTACCCAATGAACATTGGATAGGCTGATTTTTTTTGTTTACCCCTTCTTAGGTAAGCTGATTTTCTTGTTGATCTTGAATCGATCAAATCCCTCACCATACACACCGATGACGGCGCTCTGGCTAACGAATGCCGATGGATCTATCTCATCTATCAATCGGAATATCTTCTGCGATTCACTCTGGCGCGCCAAGACAAAGAGCATGTGTACGTCCTTGCCACTATAGCATCCATGACCATCCATCACCGTACATCCACGGTCGGCAGCCGTATTGATGGCAGCACTGAGCTCCAGGTATCTGTCAGAGATGATGAAGAACTGCACCGAACGGCGCAAGGCATTCACCACATGGTCCACACACAGCGACTGCACGCAGAGACATACATAGCCATAGATTACCATCTCCCAAGAGCGGAGCACAAGGTAAGAACTGGTCACGATGATGAGGTCCACCATCATGATGACATGGCCCAGCGATACATTCCAGTACTTATGGATCATAGCCGCCACGGTATCGCTACCACCCGTAGAGCCATTGCAGGAGAGTCCCAAGCCCGCACTGCTGCCCATGAAGAAGGCACCAATCACGGTAGCCATGAAAGGCTGATCATGGAGCAATGGAGTCATGCCCACAGTATGTGTCTCGATGATGCGAGTGGCGAGGGCAAAGATGCCTACACCATAAATCGTCTTCAGGCAGAACTTCCATCCCAGTATGCGTAGGGCTATCAAGAGCAGGAACACATTCAGTGCCAAATAAGACACAGATGCAGGCACTCCAAATCCCCAGTAGATGATAGATGCGATACCTCCTACTCCACCCATGGCAATATGGTTGGGGAGCAAGAAGATGTTCAGACCAATACTTCCTTCTATCATCGCCAAGGCAATGATGATGTAGTCACGAATTTCATGAATTCTACTTTTTCTCGTCATAATTATTATCCTATATTTTTTATTTCGGGTGCAAAGGTACGGCAAATATTGTTAAAATCCAAGCACAATCAGCCAAAAGAACGTCCAAAGGGCAAAAAATAGCTAAAATTTATGCAAATATTGGCTAAAAATGAGCTTATTACAAAAAAAATGCCTACTTTTGCCCTATCGTATCATACATAAATGAGCATGACGAAATGAATATCTATAAGATAAATAATTAAAACTATCAAGTCTATGGAAAAGATTAACGAAAGCATCGCTTCATGGCCTAGCCTGAGCAATGGCATCCACTACAACTGGCTAGTAGACTATCCAGCTTATAGTGCTTTTGGCACCTACGAACTCTCCAACGAGGATTGGGAGAAGCGTGACTTCATCCAGAATTTCAAGGGCAATTCCGAGCTCACCACAGAGACTGACCATCAGCAGGCTATATCGAAGGCCATCTCCCTAGTATCTGATTATGTCATTGAGCATTTTGGCGAAGAGGCCAAACAGCTCTGCTTGCTCTGTGTGCCAGCCTCCCTGCAGTCAGCCACCAAGCGCCGTTTTGAGCATTTCAGCGATCAGGTGTGCCAGCTCACTGGCATGGAGAATCTCTATCCTGCCATCTCCTTCACATCTGAGGTGGATGAGGATGGCGCCCCAGTAGATACTTCCCATCTCGATGCCCATCTTCTCCAAGGCAAGCGCATTCTGATCTTTGATGACATCATAGCCTCCGGTGGTTCCCTCGCCCGCTTCGCCGACAAACTTTCCGAGCTGCAAGGTGAGGTAGTAGCAGCCCTGGCATTGGGCAAGAAGATTTCAGATGGATATGACAAGTAACGTATGTAAACAAAATTCCTAAGAAATAAAGGTGTATAAATTTACATTTAAAAAATACGTGACGAAGAAAAAATCTGAATATCCCGAGGAAAATAAATTTTCGTCCCGAGAAATTTTTTTTTTCCTCGGGACGTTATCTTTTTAGGGCTTTTGTCCTTATTTTAGGGGGACATCCTTTTCTTTTTACTATGTATTTTTTTTTCAAAAAAAGAGGTTGGACATAATTGTCCAGCCTCTTCATATATAAACAAATAGCCTAGATTACTTGCTCTCCTCCTCTGCCTGCTTGGTCTCTGCAGCTGTAGGGCCGTAGAAGCCATAGTAAGCCTGGTAGCGAGTGTAACCCCAGTTAGCCTGTGCCTTCTCTGGGTCGAGCTCCTTAGCCTTGTCGAGAACCTTGATAGCCTCCTGGTAAACTACCTTGCGACCGTTAGGATCCTGCAAGTTACCTGCCTTGCTGTTGTAGCAAGCACCGAGGTAAGTAAGAACTACCACGTTGTCTGGCTTAGCATCGAGAGCCTGCTTGAGACACTTGATGGCGTTGTCAGCATCATTCTTCTGGATGTATACCATACCCTTGTTAGCAAGAGCCACGAAGTTGTTAGGGTTCTTAGCGATGGCTGCATCCAAGAGCTCCATCTGCTCCTTCTCCATTTTCAATGAAGAGAACATTGAGTTCAAACCGTCGAGCACTACCTCGTTGGTCTCGTCCTGAGCATAGATAGCCTTGAGCTTGTCAACGTATGCCAAAGAGTCAGCATGAGTCTTCAAACCATCCTTCATCACGTAGAGCTTGAGGTTGAGAGCGTCCTTAGCCTGCTTCTCGTCCTTCATTGCCATATCGCAATACTTCTCGCAGCGAGCTGGGTCCTTAGCCTGATATGCATAGCGAGCTGTGAAGAGAGCCACCTGACCGAGATACTCCTTCTCACCCTCTTTCTCCTTGGTCTTGTTGGCAAAGAGAGGAGCGTCCTCTGTATCGAGGAATGCACCCCAATACTTCAATACATTGTCTGACTCATTGTTCTGAGCAGCAGTCTGACCAGCGTTAACGAGCTGGACACGAGCACCCCATACACGAGTAGCGTTAGCATCAGCGAACTTAGGAGCTACCTTGCCCTTGGCATTAGGAAGCTGATCATACTTGTCGCACTCCAAGGCGTTGATCAAGGCATTGTATGCGCCCTCGTTCATCACCTTCTCGTCCACAGGATCATTCTTCTTCATGATCTGGTTGGTCTGCATGATGCTCTGCTGGTCGTTGTAGTCCTTCATACCGAGGTCAACGAGCTTGTTGTAAGCCTTAGCCTTCTCGGCATCATTTGCCAACTGCCCCAAGTTCTGCTTAACCAAAGCCTCAGCCTCGGCATAAGTCTTGGCCTTCATGATTGCCTTGAGGGCATCACTGTCGCCTGCGAATGCTGATGTGGCACCTAGTACCATCATAGCAGCAACGATTAACTTTTTCATTGTCTTTAACTAGTTTAAAGTTGTTATTATTATTTACGCGTCTTCATTATTGTCTTCTGGAGCCTCTACTTGAGTCTCAGCTTCAGCCTGCGCCTCTGCCTCCACAACTTCCTCGGCTGTCTTGGCTCCTACGGTGTCGTTCTCTATCTCCTCGCTCTTCTTAGCCCAAGCTGAGCGGCTCTCCTCCTCTACTGAGGCCTCAAGCTCTGAACTCATCACCTTGCATACGCTGGCGATGACGTCATTCTTCTTAGTGAGGTTGATGAGACGAACGCCCTGGGTAGCACGGCCCATGACACGGCAATCAGCTACAGCAAGACGAATCACGATACCACTCTGGTTGATAATCATGAGGTCGTTATCATCGGTTACGTTCTTGATAGCTACCAGGCGACCGGTCTTCTCGGTGATATTGAGAGTCTTCACACCCTTGGTACCACGGCTGGTCACACGATAATCCAAGACCTCAGAACGCTTGCCATAGCCCTTCTCACTCACTACCATCACCGTCTCCTTCTCTGGATCATTGACAACAATCATACCAATCAAGGCATCATCACCCTCATCGAGTCGCATACCGCGCACACCAGTAGATGTACGGCCCATGGTGCGAATCTGGCTCTCATGGAAGCGAACGGCTCTACCATTGCGGTTGGCAAGGATCAGCTCGTTCTGACCATTTGTCAGACGAACATCTACCACCTCGTCACCTTCTACTATATTAATAGCGATGACACCATTGGCACGTGGACGAGAGTATGCCTCCAGGCAAGTCTTCTTCACTGTACCATTCTTGGTAGCGAACACTACATAGTGAGAATTGATAAACTCGGCGTCGTTCAAGCCTCTCAAGCGGAGGAATGCGTTCACCTGGTCATCGGCCTCTATGTTGAGGAGGTTCTGGATGGCACGCCCCTTAGAGTTGCGGTCGCCCTCTGGAATCTCGTAGCACTTGAGCCAGTAGCAACGTCCCTTCTTAGTGAAGAAGAGCATGGTCTGGTGCATAGTGGCTGGATAGATATACTCAGTGAAGTCCTTGTCACGAGTGCGGGCACCCTTGGCGCCGACGCCTCCACGAGCCTGCTCACGGAATTCTGACAGCGGAGTGCGCTTGATATAGCCCAGGTGGCTCACGGTGATAACCACAGGATCATTTGGATAGAAGTCCTCAGGGTTAAACTCGTGGTCGTCTGGCTTGATCATAGTACGGCGAGCGTCGCCATACTTCTCCTTCACCTCGTTGAGCTCATCCTTCATCACCTTCTTGCAAAGCTCTGGATCGTTCAAGATCTGGTTCAAGTAGTCGATGGTCTTCATCAACTCGTCAAACTCATTGTGCAACTGCTCTAAGCGCAGACCGGTGAGCTGGCTCAATCGCATATCCACGATAGCCTTGCTCTGGAGTTCATCCAGCTCGAATCGCTTCTCCAAGTTGCGCTGAGCATCAGATGGAGTCTTGCTGGCACGGATGATGTGTACCACCTCGTCGATATTGTCGCAGGCGATAATCAAGCCCTCCAAGATGTGGGCACGCTCCTGTGCTTTCTTCAACTCATACTGAGTGCGGCGGATGGTAACATCATGACGATGTTCCACGAAGTACTTCACACACTCCTTCAAGCTCAAGAGGCGTGGGCGACCGGCTACCAATGCGATGCAATTTACAGAGAATGAACTCTGTAGGGCTGTCATCTTGAAGAGTTTGTTCAAGAGCACATTGGCGTTGGCATCACGCTTCACGTCTACCACGATGCGCATACCCTGACGGCCTGACTCATCATTGACATTGGCGATGCCGTCTACCTTGCCCTCCTTAGCCAGGTCGGCGATGGCCATCACGAGCTGCTCCTTGTTCACACCATAAGGAATCTCGGTGATCACAATCTTGTCGTGGCTCTCACCACTCTCTATCTCGGCTGTGGCACGTACCACGATTCTGCCTCTACCTGTCTCGTAAGCATCCTTCACGCCCTGGATGCCATAGATGGTGGCACCTGTAGGGAAGTCTGGAGCTGGGATATACTGCATCAAGCCTTCGATATCAATCTCTGGATTGTCAATGTAAGCACAGCAACCATCTATCACCTCACCCAGGTTGTGGGTAGGGATATTGGTAGCCATACCTACGGCGATACCGTTACCGCCATTCACCAAGAGGTTAGGTATCTTGGTAGGCATCACAGAAGGCTCTTGCAGAGTATCGTCGAAGTTGTTCATCATATCGACGGTTTCCTTGTCCAAGTCGTCCATGATGTGCTCACCCATCTTAGAGAGTCGGCACTCAGTGTAACGCATGGCAGCAGGAGAATCGCCGTCCACAGATCCGAAGTTACCCTGTCCGTCAATGAGGGTGTAACGCATGTTCCACTCCTGTCCCATTCTGACGAGGGCGCCATATACAGAAAAGTCGCCGTGAGGGTGATACTTACCAAGCACCTCACCTACTACGCGCGCACATTTCTTGTAAGGTTTGTCACTGGTGTTTCCAATACCCAGCATACCGTAGAGAATACGGCGATGCACAGGCTTGAAACCATCGCGCACATCAGGGAGGGCACGAGCCACGATAACCGACATAGAATAGTCGATATAGGATGACTTCATCTCCTCCTCAATGTTGATTTTCATGATTCTATCATGATCCATTGTCTGATTTTCGTCCATTTCTATCTATTATGATTTTTAAATATTCTTCTATTGTTGTCCCATTCCGGGGTTGACTTAACTAGGGCGAAAAAGCCCCAAAATTGCGTTTAAGGGCATTTTTAGGCGATTTGAGCCGTTTTGCCCTTTCTGAAACGCTCGACAAAGTTACAAAAAAAATACTAATAAAAATACGAAATGCTCTAAAATCTGCACTTTTTAGCATAATTTGTGTTTTCTGGCAGCAAAAAAGTTGGCATAGCATTTGCTAAAACGAAAATTAATGTGTAATTTTGCACTCAAATATAATAATAATGTAACGAATATGCAGAATCCATTATCACATATCAAGGACATACTGAGTCTCTGCAACGACGAGGCTGCCAAGTCGCACAGCTCAGCTATCAGCGCTGCGCACATCATGCTAGGCTTCCTGAACTCACAGAATAGCGAGATGGGCAAGATCATAGAGCATGCTTGTTCCACCAGTGCTTACAACGTGCAGAAACTGATTAGGGATGTCATGGAAACTGAAGATATGACAGCTGATCCCGCTCCCGCTGTCAAGAACTTGCCTTTCGACCGAGATGCAAGTCTCATCATTCGCGACGCTGTGAAGCAGGCTTACATCTATGACAAGTCTGAATATGTGGAGCCAAAGCATGTTTTGCTCGCACTGCTCAAGCACCAAGAGATGGGACTCGCTCGACTGCTTGCCGACCAAGGCATCACTTACGACGTTATTAAGGACTATCTATACACAGACCCTCAAACTGGTCTGAAACGTGACAAGGACGGTCATGTCACCCCTCCAACCCCAATCAGCGTGGTTGAGGGCACTGGAGATGAATATGAGGTGACAGACGACTTTGATAACTTGGACGACGAAGAACAAGGCGCTAACGGACCTGTCGTAGATGAGATGGGCAATCAGAACGACAACATGCTGGACCCTGACGAGGAGCCGCTCGACTTCAGCAGCAACCAGCCTATCAACGACACCCAAAGCCCTCAGCAGAAGAGTCCGAAGAAAAAGAGCAACACTCCTGCCCTCGACAAATATAGCACCGACCTGACCCAGGCGGCAAAGGATGGAAAGCTAGACCCTGTAGTGGGCAGAGACAAGGAGATAAAGCGCGTGATGGAAATTCTGGGCAGAAGAAAGAAGAACAACCCAGTGCTCATCGGCGAACCAGGTGTGGGCAAGAGTGCCATTGCCGAAGGCTTGGCGCAGCTCATCGTAGAGCAGAAGGCAGCCCCACTCTTCCTCAACAAGCGCATCTTGAGCCTCGACATGACAGGCATCGTGGCAGGCACCAAGTATCGTGGCCAATTTGAGGAGCGCATCAAGAGTGTGATCAAAGAACTGGAAAAGAACCGCGACATCATCATCTTCATCGACGAGATTCATACCATCATTGGTGCGGGCTCGGGCGAAGGTACGATGGATGCCGCCAACATACTCAAACCAGCCCTGGCTCGTGGCACCATACAGTGCATCGGAGCCACCACCCTCGATGAATATCGCAAGAGCATAGAGAAGGATGGCGCCCTGGAGCGCAGATTCCAGAAGGTCATCGTGGACCCTACCACTGCCGAGGACACCCTGCTCATCTTGAAGAACATCAAGGGAAGATATGAGAACTTCCATGAGGTGTTCTACACAGAGGAGGCTCTGCAAGCTTGCGTCCGACTCACTGAGCGATACATCACCGACCGCTACTTCCCAGACAAGGCTATCGACGTGCTGGATGAAGTAGGTTCGCGCGTACATCTTAATAATGCATCCGTTCCTCAGGACATCGTGGAGATGAAACAGCAACTCGATGAGTTGATGGCCAAGAAGTCGAGAGCCGTGGCTTGCCAAAACTTTGAGATGGCAGCCACCCTGCGTGATGCACAGGCTAAGATGGAGAAGAAACTGCAGGAGAGAGAAAGCAATTGGCGCAATGGCGACAGCGGCAACCACGTGCCTGTGGGCGAAGCTGAGATAGCTGAAGTGGTGAGCCAGATGGCTGGCGTACCTGTGCAGCGAGTAGCCGAGGGCGAAACAGCCCGACTCAAGAACTTGGGCAATGTGCTCAAGGGTGAGGTTGTGGGCCAGGACGATGCAGTGGAGAAGATGGTAAAAGCCATCCAGCGCAATCGTCTGGGACTTCGCGACCCTAACCACCCTATCGGCGTATTCATGTTCCTGGGTCCTACGGGCGTGGGCAAGACCTATCTCGCCAAGAAACTCGCCGAGCAGATGTTTGGCGACAGCAGCGCCATGGTGCGCATAGACATGAGCGAATATTCCGAAGGCTTCAACACCTCTCGACTGGTAGGAGCACCTCCGGGCTACGTAGGCTACAACGAAGGCGGACAGCTCACTGAGAAGGTGCGCCGCAAACCATATAGCATCGTATTGCTCGACGAAATAGAGAAAGCCAACAGCAAGGTATTCAATATGTTGCTGCAAGTGCTGGACGAAGGAAGACTCACCGACGGCAACGGCAGATTGGTAGACTTTCGCAACACTGTGATCATCATGACCTCTAATGCCGGCACACGCCAGCTCAAGGAGTTTGGCAGAGGCATCGGTTTCGGTGCGGGCAACCTGAGCAGCAACGGCTTGATGACCGAGAGCGACAAGGAGTATGCTCGCAGCGTCATCCAGAAGAGCCTCTCCAAGCAGTTTGCCCCGGAGTTCCTCAACCGTCTGGACGAAATTATCACCTTCGACCAGTTGAGCATCGACTCCATCAAGCGCATCATCGACATCGAGCTGAAGTCATTGGTAAGCCGCATCGAGCAGATGGGCTATCACTTCCAGATCACCGATGCCGCCAAGGAGTTTGTGGCTACCAAGGGCTATGACGTGCAGTTTGGTGCCCGCCCACTGAAGCGTGCCATCCAGACATATATTGAGGACGGCGTATGCCAGCTCTTGTTGGGCGAGGGCCTCAAGCCAGGCGACACCATCACCGTAGGCAAGAGCCGAGGCAAGAATGAATTGACATTTAAGTAAGCACACATCTTAATATATAGTAAAATATATAGAAATGGATCAGAAAACTAATCCAGAGGTCATCTTTCGAGATGACCTCTACCAATATCTCACCAGCCTGGACCGAGTGGACCAGCACCTGCCAGAGGCACCCGACCTGGAGGCGCTCTGGGCAAAAATAGGCGAAAGCTATCTGCCCGATGCCTTGCGCGAATGGAACCAGTATCCTACCGTGGCTATGGGTTGGATCATGTACGTAGGCATGGCTATGGCCAAGTACTGGGACATGGACTGGGAGCTATATAGCAAGGTAGACGACCTATACAAGTATCTGAGAGATCGCATCGACTTCGACCACATGGACGACTATATCTGCGATAAGGTACTGCTCCTGGACAGCAACGAGCACCAAGCCCTCACCAAGGTGGTGGCAGAATGCTCAGCCCGCACCGTGTCCAAGCTCACTCACATCGGTTTGCTACCTGGTTCGGAAGAGGCGTTCAGAGGATTCATTGCCGCCCTTCACCAGATGTATCTGATGGGCATCGCCATCGAACTCAAGGCACTTGGCTACCACATGACCAAAATGGGATAATATCAAACATAATGAAGAAATATTTACTGACTGCTGCCCTCATGGCAAGCCTGATGACAGCCCAAGCACAGCAGCATCCACTCTGGATGCGCTATCCAGCCATCTCACCTGATGGCACTACCATCGCCTTCACCTATAAAGGCGACCTCTACAGTGTACCCGTAAGTGGCGGATTGGCTAAGCAGCTGACCACCAACAGCGCCTACGACTCTCACTCTATCTGGAGTCCCGACGGCAAGAAGATTGCGTTTGAGTCAGACCGTGAAGGAAGTCTCGACATCTATGTGATGGACGCACAGGGCGGCACTCCTACCCGACTCACCACCAATAGTGGCACGGAGGAGCCTATTGCCTTCGCCGACAATGACCACGTGCTCTTCTCGGCTAGCATCATGCCTACCGCCCAGAGCATCATCTTTGCCGGCAACACCTTCCCACAGGTATACAAGGTTAGCACCCAGGGAGGCAGAGCCGAGCTCTATTCCACCCTGCCTATGGAAGACATCAGCATCTCCCAGAAGGGCGATGTGCTCTACCATGACAAGAAGGGATACGAGGACCCTTGGCGCAAGCACCATCAGTCTCCTATCGCCCGCGACATCTGGCTGGAGAGCAAGGGCAAGTTTACCAAGCAAACCACCTTTGCTGGCGAAGACCGCACACCAGTGTGGGCAGCCAATCAGCAGTCTTTCTACTATCTAAGCGAACAAGACGGCACATTCAATATCTACCATCGTTCACTCAATGGAGCTGACGACCAGCAGATTACCCACCACAAGGGCAATCCTGTACGTTTCCTCACCGCCTCTAGCAACGACCTGCTCTGCTACGGCTACGATGGCGAGATATACACCGTAAAGCAAGGCACCGAACCACAGAAAGTAAACATCACGATCACTACAGATAATGACACTCGCGACTTGATACGCAGCATCAAGCGTTCGGGTGCCACCGAGATATCATTGTCTCCTGACGCCAAGGAGGTAGCATTCATCATGCATGGCGATGTATATGTCACATCTACCCAGTATGCCACCACCAAGCGCATCACCGACACACCGGAGCAGGAGCGCGAGGTATGCTTCTCTCCTGACGGCAGAGCCTTGGTCTATGCATCAGAGCGCAATGGCTGCTGGCAGATATACCAGGCTAAGATCAAGAACGAGAAGGAGAAGCAGTTTGCCTATGCCACAGACATCGAGGAGGAGCATATCGTAAACACAGGCATCACCTCCCAGTATCCACAGTACAGCCCAGACGGCAAGGAAGTGGCATTCTTCGAAGACCGTGCCACCCTGCGCATCGTCAATCTGAAGAGCAAGCAGATACGCACCGTGCTCGATGGCAAGTACAACTACTCTTACAGCGATGGCGACATCTGGTTTGAATGGAGCCCAGACAGCAAGTGGCTCTTGAGCAGCTACATAGGCACTGGCGGCTGGAATAATACCGACATAGCCCTCGTCAAGGCAGATGGCAAGGAGATACACAATCTCACCAACTCTGGCTATAGCGACAGCAATGGCAAATGGGTGCTCGGCGGCAAGGCTATGCTCTTTGCCAGCGACCGCGCCGGCTACCGCAGTCACGGTAGTTGGGGTGCGGAGGATGATGCCTACCTGATGTTCTTCGACCTCGATGCCTACAACCGCTTCAACATGAGCAAGGAAGAGATAGAGGTGGCTGATGCCAACAAGGACGAGAAGGAAAAGAAGGAGGACGAGAAGAAGGAAGAAAAGCTGAAGAAGGCTGACGAGAAGGAGAAGAAGACCGGCAAGATAGAAGTAGCCAAGGTGGAACCACTGGAGCTAGACATCGACAACTGCCGTGACCGCATCGTGCGCCTCACTGTCAACTCATCCAACATGGGCGATGCCATCCTCTCCAAAGATGGTGATAAGGTTTACTATCAGGCAGCCTTTGAGAGTGGCTACGACCTCTGGAGCAGAGACTTGAAGGATGGTTCTACCAAGCTGATTCTCAAAGATGTAGGCTATGGTAGTTTCCAGGCAGACAAGGACATCAAGAACCTCTTCCTCTGCAATGGCTACAGCATCAAGAAGGTAGACCTCTCCAACAATAGCACCAAGGCAGTGGACTTCGAAGCAAACTTCAACTACAAGCCTGCGGCAGAGCGCCAATACCTCTTCGACCATATCTGGCGACAGGTAAAGGACAAGTTCTACGATCCAAAGCTTCATGGCGTGGATTGGGAAGGCTATCGCAAGACCTACGAGAAGTTCCTGCCTTACATCAACAACAACTATGACTTCAAGGAGATGCTCAGCGAGATGCTGGGCGAGCTCAACGCCTCTCATACTGGAGCAAGATTCCGTCCTGCGGGTGCTACCCTACAGACGGCTCAGCTCGGTGCCTTCTTCGACCCTAGCTACACAGGCGATGGCTTGAAGATCCAGGAGATTATCAAGCGTGGTCCTTTCGCTGTGAAGAAGACCGACGTCACCCCTGGTTGCATCATCGAGAGCATAGACGGCGAACCTATCAAGGCAGGTATGGACTATTATCCTCTGCTCGATGGCAAGGCTGGCAAGAATGTGCGCCTCGGCATCAAGACAGCCAAGGGCAAGAAGATGGACGTAACCATCAAGGCAATCACGCAGGGCGAACTCACCGAGTTGCTCTACAAGCGATGGGTAGACAGAAACCGTCAGTTGGTGGACAGCCTCTCCGGTGGTCGCTTGGCTTATGTCCATGTACAGGCGATGAACAGTCCTAGTTTCCGCACCGTATATAGCGAACTCTTGAGCGACAAGAACCGCAATCGCGAAGCTGCCATCGTAGACGAGCGCCACAATGGTGGTGGTTGGTTGCACGATGACCTCTGCACCTTGCTCAGCGGCAAGCAGTATCAGGAGTTTGTGCCTCACGGTAAGGTAGTTGGCCATGATCCGTTCAACAAATGGGTGAAGCCATCATGCGTCATGATTTGCGAGGATGACTACAGTAATGGCCACGGATTCCCATGGGTATACAAGGAGTTGGGCATCGGCAAGTTGATAGGTACCCCAGTGGCTGGTACGATGACTGCAGTATGGTGGGAGACTTTGATGGACCGCTCATTGGTATTCGGTATCCCTCAGGTAGGTTGCCGAGACATGAGAGGCGTCTTTAATGAAAACACCCAGCTCAATCCGGACGTAGAGGTATACAACACACCAGAAGATTTCATCAATGGCCACGATGCCCAGTTGGAGCGTGCGGTCAAGGTGATGCTTCAGTCACTCGACAATAAGAAAAAATAACAAAATAGCATAAATAAATGAAGAAATATATAGTCCTAGTATTATTGATGATATTCAGTATCGGTTCGGCAAGTGCCCAGACATCTAGCATGACCGACGACCAAGTGATGCGCCTTGTGGTCAAGGAGCATGAGCGCGGCACGTCCAATGCCCAGATAGTGACCAAGCTGATGCAGCAAGGTGTAGACATCTCGCAGATTCGAAGAGTTCGCAACAAGTATGAGCGACAGATGAAGCAAGGTGGCGTAGCTGGTGCCTCGGAAGAGGTAGCGAGCAAGGACGCTACCCGCCTGCGCACCAATAATGGCAAGACTCGTGAAGACTATGGCAAGGGCATCGACGAGAAGGCTGAAAACTATAGCAACTATCGCGTGAAGGCTAAGAAAGACAAGGACTATAAGCACACCTATGATGAGGATGATGAAGAGTTCATGGACTTCCAGGACGAGATGGACGGCTTGATTCCAGATACTGCCATGATGATCAAGCGTCTCTTGGCGGAGCGTGAGATGAAACGCAAGAAGGTATTCGGCCGTGACATCTTCAACAACAAGGAACTGAGCTTTGAGCCCAACATGAATATCGCCACCCCACAAAACTATCGCTTGGGACCTGGCGATGCCGTCATCATCGACATCTATGGTGCATCTCAAAAGACCATCCAGAGCATCGTATCTCCCGATGGCGAAGTCACCATCGAGGGCTATGGACCCGTGAATGTGAGTGGTCTCACCGTGGCTCAAGCCAACGCCCGTCTGCGCAGCACCTTGGGCAGTCGCTATCGTTCGAGCCGCATTAAGCTCACTGTGGGTCAGACCAAGACCATCATGGTCAATGTGATGGGCGAAGTAAAGGCACCGGGCACCTATACCCTCTCTGCCTTTGCCACCGTGTTCCATGCACTCTATATGGCAGGCGGCACCAACGACCTCGGTACCTTGCGTAACATAAAGGTATATCGCAACAACCGACTCGTCACCGTAGTCGACATCTATGATTACATCCTCAATGGCAAGCTGACGGGCAATGTTCGCCTTACCGACAATGATGTCATCGTAGTAGGACCATACGATTGCCTCGTCACCATCACGGGCAAGGTGAAGCGCCCTATGATCTATGAGATGAAGAAGAACGAGAGCGTCAACTCCCTGCTCAAGTACTCAGGCGGATTCACGGGCGATGCCTACAAGAAGTCAGTCCGTGTGAACCGCAAGACAGGCAGAGAACGTTCGGTATACAATGTAGAGGAGTTCGACTTCTCTAGTTTCCGTATCGACGATGGCGACTCTGTAAGCGTAGACAGCATTCTGCCTCGCTACGCCAACACCGTAGAGGTAAAGGGAGCCGTGTTCCGACCAGGCATGTACAACATCGGCGACCAGATCAATAGCGTTCGCACCTTGGTAGAGCATGCCGAGGGACTCACCGAAGATGCCTTCACAGCCCGCGCCGTGATGCATCGCATGAAGAGCGACCGCAACCTGGAAGTCATCAGCGTCGACATCGCAGGCATTCTGGCAGGCACATCCCCTGACATCCCACTCAAGGAGAATGATGTCCTCTTCATCCCTACCCGTCAGGACAAGATGACTGAGCGCACCATCACCATCCGTGGCGAGGTGCAATATCCAGGTACTTATCTCTATGCCGAGCATGAAACCATCGAAGACTTCGTGCTCCAGGCAGGCGGACTCACCGACAAGGCATCTACCATCAATGTCCTCGTGAGCCGCCGCGTCAATGATACCAAGGCTACCAAACCAGATAGCATCATCGCCAAGACCTATACCCTATCCCTGAAGGATGGGTTTGTGATAGATGGCAAGCCAGGCTTCGAGTTGATGCCATACGATGAGGTAAGCATTCGCAAGAGCCCAGCCTACACCGAGCAGCAGAATGTGGAGATAGAGGGCGAGGTACTCTTCGGAGGCACCTACACCCTGAGTCGCCGCAACTCCCGCCTCAGCGACCTCTTCCAGAAGGCAGGCGGCGGCACCGACCAAGCCTATATCAAGGGAGCCCGCCTGATGCGCAAGGCAAACGAGGCAGAGAAAGCAAGAATGGAAGCCGTGCTCAAGATGCAGCGTGAGCAACAGCAGAAGAATCTCCTCCAGTTAGCAGCCAGCAGCAACAATGCCAGCGCCATCACCCAGACAGCGAAGGATGCCAAGGACGCTGATCTTCAGAAGTTCAATGTCCCAGACGAATATCCTGTAGGTATCGACCTAGCCGAGGCTCTGAAGCATCCAGGCAGCGACGCCGACATGATACTGCGTGAGGGCGATCGCCTGATAGTGCCACAATACAACAGCACTGTGAAGATCAATGGAGCCGTGATGTACGCCAACACCGTAGCCTACGAGAAGGGCAAGAGCATCTCTCGCTACATCGACGAGGCAGGTGGTTTTGCCAGTGATGCCAACAAGAGCAAGGCATACATCATCTACATGAACGGCAAGGTTGCCAAGGTAGGCCACGGAGCCAAGGTTCAGCCCGGCTGCGAGATAGTCATCCCAGCCAAGATGAAGCGCAAGATGACCGCCGCCGAAATGATGAGTATGGGCAGCAGCATGTCGAGCATCGCCGCCATGATTGCCACCATCGCCAATCTGAGTAAGTAAAAAACATCCGTCTCTGCAATCTCAGATTTGACAGGCATGTCAGAAGAAGTAAATAGGTACAAATAATAAATACACTCAACTTAATAAGCATGTATGGCTAATCTTCATTACCCCATACATGCTTATTCCCTTTCATCCCCCCTATTCCCCATTATTTTTCCATTTCCTTCACATTTTAGACAATAAAACCAAGAAAAGTTTGTTTATATTAAAAGAAAGTAGTAATTTTGAAGAAAAGAAAACAAGTAATGGATTTTAAAGCATTTCATATAAAAGATACACGAAACAGAATGTTGAGAAACAACATTCTGTTTTCTGGTATATTAAAGATCATCAGCTTGTCCACTTCCTTACTGATTGTCCCTATTACTATCAACTATCTCAATAATGAGATATATGGTATATGGATGACAATAACCTCTGTACTTTTTTGGATCAATACATTTGATATCGGACTAGGTAATGGCATGCGCAATTACCTAACAGGTGCAATATCAAGCAAAGATTACAATTTAGGAAGAAGATACATCAGTACAACCTTGATACTTCTTGCTGTTATAGCCCTCACTATGGCTATCATAATATCAGTGCCTATGTCTATTTTGGACTTTAATCAGTTCTTTAATACGCAAGCCCTAAGCAATGAAGGTTTGCGTAATGCCTTAATTGTGGCAATAGGTTTTACATTACTCAATTTTGTAATCAAAAACATCGGTTTGATATTTGTTGCAATGCAAAAGTACGCCATCAACGACCTACTTTCTGTATCTGGCAATGTTATAGCTTTAGGTATCATATATTTGCTTACAAAGCTTACTACAGGCAACCTGCTATACGTTGTTTTTGCCTATACAGCAACCCACTGCATCATATATGCTTTAGCCGCAATTCCTTTATTCATAAAGTATCCAGAACTTCAGCCATCATTCAATAGTTTTGACAAAGAGTTAACCCAAAAGATTGTTGGCAAAGGCCTCAGCTTTTTTATAATTCAGATTAGTAGCTGTTTAGTAATCTTTGGTGCAGCCAATATGTTTATCACCCAATATTGTGGACCATCAGCTGTAACCACTTACAACATAGCCTACAAGTTCTTTAACCTCTTAGTTATCGCATATACCATTATCCTTGCGCCTATGTGGAATGCATATACAGATGCATACGTCAAGGGCGATATGAAATGGATAGAGAACAACTTCAACAGAGCTCTGAAGCTATGGGGAATATCTGTAGTTGGTGGAGTCATTATGCTTTTAGGATGCCCTATATTTTACCATATATGGGTTGGTGACAAAGTAACTGTTCCATTCTCTGTATCGTTAAGTACATTGATCTACGTATGTTTCTTCAATCTGAATAATTGCGTAACATACCTCGTCAATGGCTTAAATAAAATAAGAGTACAGATTATCACTTCTCTTGTTTTCACAGCCATCTACATTCTTGTAGTACTATCTACAGGCACCAAGCTAGGTATAGAAGGAGTTGTCCTCTGTATGGCAGGCAGCTATGCCTCTATGAGCATTATTCACCTATATCAATGCCGACTGCTGATAAAGAATAAGGCAAAAGGGATTTGGAACAAGTAAAAGTAAAAATAAACAAATTTTTTGCAATAAATTTAGGAAAAACTTGTTTATATAAAAAGAATATAGTATTTTTGCAAAACAAATAAATATATAAAAATATGGAGACAAATAAAAAAGTATTAGAAAATATAGAGCAAAAGGTTGCATCTAGAGTGAGCAAAACTCTTGAGGCAGCAAGAAGACTAAAAGGGAGTATCATAGTAAACGACCCGGTCCTATATATACATTAACATGAGATATTTAATAATCACATTATTATTGCACAAGCCATAACTGAACATTTACCATTAATTTCAAACGACACTCGTTTCCCTTTCTATGTAAAGCAAGGACTAGACTTGATTGTTAATAAGATGTAACAAACTAATTAGATTGTTTTGTTGTTGAGATTAACATTGCCGTACACTTTAGATGTCAATATATGAGTAACAAGATAAGCGTTATAACTGTAGTATACAATGATGTCGCTAACATACGCGCCACCATGGAGAGTTTCTTCTCACAAACGTGGGAAGACAAAGAGTATATTGTTATAGACGGAGGCAGCACAGATGGTACAGCAGACATCATCAAGGAATACGCCCCACGCCTCGCCTATTGGTGTTCAGAAAAAGACAATGGCATATATGATGCCATGAATAAAGGTATCATACATGCTACTGGTGACTGGATAAACATCTTGAATTGTGGGGATGTATATGCTAACAATAATGTATTTAGTAAAATATTTTCCGAAAGTGATTACCAAGGAATCTCTGTTGTTTATGGGAATAGCATAGAAATAAAATCAGGTAGAGAATACTATACACCTGCTAAGGAAGATTATCACAAGCTTTCCCAAATGGTCGTATACCGACATGGATCCTCATTTATAAGAAGCTCGGTTCAAAAAAATGATTTATATAATCTTGAACTGAAAAAGAAATTAGGGTATGCTCTTGATTTTGAAATGATACACCGCATTTACAAAAAAGGACATCTCTTTAAGAAGATAAACATCAACATAGAAAAATTCCAATCAGAAGGAATTTCAGCTAAACCATTTAGAAGTATTTGGTATAACTACTTAATTATTTCTGGCTGCAAATTTAAAATATCAACTCTACCATATCTGGTAAAAAAAATGGGATTTCGATTGTTATCAACTTCGCCATTTTACAAATTTGCAAAAGCATTAGGAATAGAATTCATGGTAAACGACATTTTACCTCACATTCCATTTTGGCGGATAAGAAAAGCTTATCTTCGCCTTGTCGGAATGCACATAGGGCAAGACACATATATAACAAAGAAGAATTATATAATGAGTCCATGGCTAATAAACATCGGAAAGTATGGTCACATAAATCGTGATTGTACCCTAGATGGACGTGGAATAATCGAAATAGGCAACAGTGTATCAATATCTCATGGAGTAAAGCTCATGACTGGTAGTCATGATATACAAAATTGTTACTTTCCAGGAATATATGAAAAGATAACAATAGAAGACTATGCTTGGCTTGGAGTCAATTGTATAATACTCAAGGGAATTACCATAGGAAAAGGAGCAGTTGTAGCGGCAGGAGCAGTTGTGACAAAAAATGTTCCTGATTATACAATTGTTGCAGGAATACCTGCCAAACCAATTGGAAAGAGAAAAGAAGACCTTGCATATAAATGCATTTGGAAAGAACTATTCACATAAATTTACCAGAATAATGAAAGAAAATAATGAACTAAATATTATAGAGATTGTCAACAAAGTTTTAAAAGAAAAGAAATCTCTAATATTGTCAATATGCATTTCTGCCGTATTAGGAATTGCATATGCATTAGGTCAACAAAAGGAATATACTGCCACTGTTTCTATTGCTCCAGAAATGAATAGTATGGGAATGTCCCAAAGCATTAGTGACATAGCGGGCGCTTTTGGTATGGATTTAGGCAAAGGTAGCAACAACATAGATGCCATATACCCAGAAATATATCCTAACATATTTGCATCACAAGATTTCGCCATTAAATTGTTCAAGGTGCAAATAGAATTCAAGGGGAAGAAGGAAACATATTATGAGCATATCTTAAAAGATTACAAAGCCCCTTACTATATGTATCCCATTAACTGGGTTGTGTCGTTATTTAAGAAAAAAGAAATTCCAAGCAAAAATAGTTATAATAATATTAATGCATTTCAATTGACAAAAGAGCAATTCAATGTTAGCCAAGCTATCATTAGCAATATTGATTGTCAAATGGATAAAGGCTCTAGCATAATTAACATAAAGGCTACTGATATAGACCCTTATGTAGCTGCATGTATTGCCGACACATTACAAATTAGGTTACAAGATTACATAACCAAATATAGGACACAAAAAGCAAGACAAGATTTTGCCAATGCCAAGAAATTAAATATTGAAGCAAAAAAAACATATGAAAAAGCTCGTCAACAATACACTTCATTTGCAGACGCTAACACAGATGTTATTCTAAAGTCTTATCAGGCTAAACTTGAAGATATGGAAAATGATTTACAGCTAAAATATAACAATTATGCTTCAACATTACAACAACTTCAAAGTGCCTCAGATAAGATTCAAGAAAGAACGCCCGCATTCACGATTATCCAAAGTGCTACTGTGCCATTTCGTGCATCAAGCACACCAAGGTCAATAATGGTTTTGGCATTCATTTTCCTCGGAATTGTAATAGATGTTGTTTGGGTACTAGCATTCAAAAACAAGAAATAAATTGAATATGGCTAATGCATATCCCTATTTGTTATTATTAATTATATTTGGTTTTTTGGCAATATTAAACATATATTTCCAAAATTCCAAATCCAAACAATTGTGCACAAACATTTGTGCTTATTGTATATTTGTCTTCTTTTTTGGCTTCCGAGGTTTTGTAGCATATGATTGGACGGCTTATTTCGACATATTCAACAAAGTCCCAAATTTAGCTGCATTAAGTACTAATGGCATTACCATTCTTAAGACCGAGCCAGGCTTCTTGTTGCTTATTTCAATTTGCAAAACGATTGTACCTAATTACATATTCTTCCAATTTACTTGTACTTTAATTAATAGTACGCTTCTTGGTCTTTTTGCAAAAAGATATACAAATAACTTGCCATTAGTTTTAGCTATATTCTTAGCAATGAGTGGAATTGTTTTCAGCATAGATCTAATGAGAAACTCATTGGCTATTTTTATATTTCTAAATGCAATCCCTTTTCTAGAAAAAAGACAATTCATCCCATATATAATAATATGTGGAATAGCTGCAACATTCCACACTTCAGCTATAATATATATACCAATTTATTTTTTGATACACAAAAAATGGAAAAAAAAAATACTCATAAGCATCTTTATGATAGCTAATATAATCTTCCTACTCCATATTCCAATTTTCAAGCCATTAATTAGTTTAATTGTAGGATTACTTTCTGATACTGCCGTTCAATATGTTGATGCATATATGGATTTTGACTCACAAGGATCAAATTTAGGAATAGGAGTACTTGAGCGCTTGCTTACTGGCATCTTACTTTTTTGTTATTTCAATAAATTAATCCAATTACGTAAAAGTAACATATGGGTAAATTGCTTGTTTCTATATTTAGCCACCAATCTCTTTCTGGGCGAATTTCGAACAATAAGTACAAGATGTTCAAATTTGTTTATCTTTGCCTACTGGATTGTATGGATAGACTTGGTAAAATGTATACATTATAAAAGCAATAAAATTATATATATAACGTTTATCGGAATGTACTGCATATTGAAAACATACAGTACATGTAGTGGTTCGATGTCTCAATATTACAACGTATTGTTAGATCATCAAACTCATAACGAAAGATATATTTATTTCAGACAACATCAAAATGACAAGTAAAATGAAAAAAGTCTTATACATTAATTACATGAAGCAAAAAGGTCATATCAATTTTGATACTATCCACATCAAAGCCTTAATTTCACAAGGTTTTGATGTGAAAATTGTTATGCATGAAGAGATTTCTAATTTAATGGTCTTTCCTAAGGAACTATATGCTTTAAATATACCAAAAAGTTTTGATTCTCCATTAAATAATAGTATAGTCAACAGACTTTATTATATTTTGACACTCGCCTATCTTAAAATGAAACTTTCATTCAGACATTATGATTATGTCATCATTTCTAATCTAGATGAAATTTCTATGGGAATCTGCCCACTTAACAAACATATGTATCTATTTTGTCATGGTAATGCTAATGATTTTTGTAACAATATCAAGTCATTCTTCTTAAAGAAATTATCTAGCAATAATACTTTTTTAGTATTTAATAAGCAAATGGAATCTATATTTTTGCATCATAACATTCTCAACACATCTATTATTTCGCACGGATGTCCAACCCCATACAATGTTGACACTTCATGCATAAAATTACTTCCATTGCAAGAAAATATGCATATTGTATTCCATCCATCATCCAAAATAGACCAAACATTTCTTTATAACATATGTAACGAGCAAGTGAACAAAAATTTAAAAGAACAGAATGTTATTTTGGTTCTAAGAAGTAACAGTACAATAAGTAACCAATTTAGTAATATTATGATTATCAATAAATATTTAACAGCTAAAGATTATGAATACATATATCAAAAATCAGATATAATACTGCTAGCATATCCCAATAATTTTGCAAATCAAGTCAGTGGGGTTAGTTACGAATGCATTGCTAATCATAAGAAACTTTTAGCATTACAAAACAAGTCTTTGCTATACTGTGAACAATATTTTAATTATTCGCCATTTTTTAGTACGACAGCAGAAATGCTTAACAAAATTACAGAACTATTGGATAAGCCCAATTTTGGACCAATTATCACAGCTAAGGACTTGATTCCAAACTATAAACTTATCTTTAACAAGAAAATTTAAACATATATACAATAATAGAAACTAAGATACGTTTAATAGAGAGAACAGATGTAAAATAAGATTATATGTACAAAGTACCTATATTATTCATTATATTCAAAAGAAAAGAAGTGGCTTTAAGAACTTTGGACTCAATCAAAGCTGTCAAACCATCAAAGCTATACATTGCTGGCGATGGTGCTAGACTAGACATTGCTAATGAGCCTGAAAAAGTTGAAGCTACCCGGCAAGCTGTCCTTGATGCCATAGATTGGGATTGCGAGATAAAAACTCGATTTCCAAATGAAAATCAAGGCTGCTGCAAAGGCGTATATAATGCCATCAACTGGCTATTTGAAAATGAAGAAAAAGGCATAATTATAGAGGATGATTGCATGCTAAAATTATCCTTCTTCAAATTTGCAGAGGAAATGTTGACTAGATATCAAGATGACCTAAGAGTTGGAATGATCGACGCTGCAAATTATATACCTCATATAAACATACCAGACTCATATGGGTTTAGTAGATATAAGTCAACAAACGGTTGGGCCACATGGAAAAGAGCATGGAAATTTATGGACTTAAATATGTTATGGCGTGGAAGCGAATATGAAGAATCTATCATTGCCAATATGTCCTATAAGTCAAAAGAACGTAACTATTGGAAATATCGACTCAAGGCTGTTGATAAAAATGATGTCAGTGCATGGGATTGGCAATGGTATTTTACTCTAGCTGCGCACAACATGTTAGGCATATACCCTAAATACAGTCTGACAACAAATATTGGTTTTGGAGAGGATGCCACACACACTAGCAAAGGAGTGATGCCATCCTACTATGTAGCAGATAAAGATTTAGAGTTTCCACTCAAACATCCAAAGTACATGGTACCATATATTCCGTTCGAAAGAGAATTCAACGAAAAACTGAATGATACTAAATACGAAAAATTAAAACGTTTGTTGCCATTCTCTCTTAAAACGAAGTTGAAAAAGATATTGAGAAAATAAACATTCAAACAAGATATTATGAAGTTAAAAATAAAAACACCAAATGGTCCATATTATTATAAATATGTTCCAATTTACTTAGGTATTAAGCCTATTAACAAGGTGATAGCCAAGGAAAACTTACTTCTCTTGAAAAGTATTCTTGACACAAATCACTTATTGTTCCTCTTGTCATTTGGAACTCTCTTAGGGGCTATACGTGAGCATGATTTTATTAGCCATGATGAAGACATTGATTTAATAATGATGAAAAAAGATATGACTAATTTCTTGTCAATACTTTTTGAATTGAGAAAAACTGGCTTTGAAATCGTCAGATATGAATCAAGAGGATTCCTTTCTATCATGAGAAAGGGAGAATACATAGACATATATTTCTTTGATGACTATCCTGAAGACAATTCACTCTCTTATTGTTGCAGAGATATGTATCCTAAAGCATTTTTAGAAGATACTGCACCTATTAACTTTTTAGGGGAAACATTTCTGGCACCAAGAAATTTCGAAAAATATCTTGAATTTAATTATGGAAAAAATTGGCGTACACCAATACCATATGTCAATTTTAAGATGTCTAAACTTCAAAAGGCAAAGTTTCTGATTCTTCAGTATGTTAAAATAATACTCCCAAAAAGTATTACAGAAAAGATACAAAAGAGATCAGATAAGCCTTTCATAGAAAAATGGGTGAATAGAGCCAAAACTTTTAACTTTTAAATATAGTTTTCATGCAAGCAATTATATTAGCAGCAGGAATGGGCAAGAGATTAGGAAAATACACGAAAGATAATACTAAGTGTATGTTGCCTATCAATGGGGAAAGACTCATTGACAGAACTTTGACTATTCTTTCACATCTGAACATCAAGAAAGTGACAATTGTCATTGGCTACAAAGGTAAAAATCTTAAGAACTATATAGCCGACAAATATGACAACTCTCTTAAAATAGAGTATATAAATAATCCAATTTATGACAAGACAAACAACATTTATTCTCTGTCATTGGCAGAGGATAAAATGATGCAAGATGACACAATTCTCTTTGAGTCTGATTTGATATACGAAGAGAATATAGTTAGAAAGCTTATAGAAAATCCATATCCAAATCTTGCTTTAGTATCCAAATGGGAGTACTGGATGGATGGAACTGTAGTAAAAATAGATGGAGACAACAATATTCTAAGCTTCGTATCCAAAGATATGTTTGATTTCCATAAAACAGACGAATATTATAAAACCATTAATATCTACAAGTTTAGCAAAGAGTTTGCTAAGAACAAATATATACCATTTCTTAATGCCTATTGTAAAGCTTGGGGCAACAATGAATACTACGAGCAAGTGCTCAAAGTATTAACGTTCCTGAACAGAACAGACCTAAAAGCTCTTCCTATTGCAAATGAGAAATGGTATGAGATAGACGATGTACAAGATTTAGATATAGCAGAAACTATATTTGCTAAAGATACGGACGTCATCCAAAAATACCACAAAAGATATGGTGGCTATTGGCGTTTTCCAAAAATACTTGACTTCTGCTATTTAGTAAATCCTTACTTCCCTATACCAAAACTTAGAGAAGAAATGAAAGCATGCTTTGATACATTGCTAACGAATTATCCTTCCGGAATGTTTGTCAACTCAATACTGGCAGGCAAATACTTTAACATAAGTCAAGAATATGTAGTAGTTGGAAACGGAGCCACAGAACTTATAAAAAGTTTAATGGAGTCTATTAATGGCAACATCGGAATCATATATCCAACATTCGAAGAGTATCCAAATAGAAAAGGGGCATATAAGATTGTTCCATTCATTTCAATCAAGCAGGATTTCAAGTATAATGTAGAAGATCTTAAAGCATTCTATAAAGACAAAGATATTCAGTATTTACTTGTTATAAACCCTGATAATCCTACCGGAAACTTCATAAATCCTAAAGAAATTTTAGGGTTAGCTCAATGGTGCAGTGAAAATGAAATTCATCTCATCGTAGATGAATCCTTTGTGGACTTTAGCGAGGATTTCGAGCATAACAGTCTCTTGCATGACGAAATACTTATCGCACATTCCAATCTCATCATTATAAAGAGCATTTCTAAATCATATGGAGTACCTGGACTTCGTCTAGGCATTATGGCCTCTAGTAACCAAGATCTTATCAAAAAGATCAAAATGGATGACAGTATCGGCGAATCGGTTCCACTGTAGCGCATGAATCGGTACCATCATAGCACTGCATTCGGTACCATCGTATCACTTGAATCGGTACCATCATAGCGCCCCAATCGGTACCAAAAAGATGTAAAGTTCTGCTCATGTATAATAATAACCGCCTATCTTTGCAGAAGAATTTTAAAATCTGTATAGATATGGCACAAAGTAATGTAAACATGAGCAAATTAAAACGTTCATTTCAAATGCTAGCGGCAAAAATACCGCAGCGCACCATTTGCGAGCAACTACACATGGGGCGTGGGGTACTTAACCGGTACAAGACCTTGGCGGATTCCCAAGGTTTGTCCTATGGTGTGATAGGCCGCATGAGTGACGGGGAAATAGAATCTTTCCTCCAGTTGTCCAAACCCACAGCAGTCCCATCCTCCCAACGTCAGGTGCTGGACGGGCTG
>URLG01000035.1 GCA_900548535.1 Candidatus Segatella intestinihominis
ACTACCTTTCTACCAATAGATGAATTGATTAACCACATAAATGATTGAATTTAAAATATTTAACTGTTTGAAACTAATTATTATTTCCCTTATCTAATTGTCTTCATCTCATACTCGCAATACCTACTTTTAGGCATTTTGCAATCCTCATTTATAGGTATATTTTCGCAAGTCTGCTGCAAAATTACTATAATTTCGTGATTTATCAAAGTATTTTTGCTAAAATTTCAATTAAATTTCTTACTTTTGCCAAAAATTAGAAAATGTATAGATTATGAACTTTAAGTATGACGTACTCGTTATAGGGGGTGGACACGCCGGTTGCGAGGCTGCAAGTGCCTCTGCAAACATGGGTGCAAAGACCTGCCTCATAACGATGGACATGAACAAGATTGGGCAGATGAGCTGCAATCCTGCCGTCGGCGGAATAGCCAAGGGACAAATCGTAAGAGAGATTGATGCCCTGGGCGGACAGATGGGTATCGTGACCGACAAGACTGCCATCCAGTTCAGAATGCTGAACATCGGAAAGGGACCTGCCGTTTGGAGTCCACGCGCCCAGTGCGACCGTGGCAAGTTTATCTGGGAATGGAGAACCATTCTGGATCACACCGACAATCTCGACATCTGGCAAGACCAAGCCGACGAACTACTCGTGGAGAATGGCGAGGCTATCGGCGTACGCACCATCTGGGGCGCCGAGTTCTTTGCCAAAAGCATCATCATCACTGCCGGCACTTTCCTCAATGGATTGATGCATGTGGGCAGAAAGATGGTGGAAGGTGGCAGATGTGCCGAACCTGCCGTACACCACTTCACCGAGAGCATCACTCGCTGGGGCATCACTTCGGCTAGAATGAAAACTGGCACGCCAGTGAGAATAGACAAGCGCAGCGTTCATTTCGAGGATATGGAGGAGCAACCAGGCGACTCTGACTTCCACCAGTTCTCCTACATGGGCAAGCACCGAGTGCTGCAGCAGTTGCCTTGCTGGACTTGCTATACAAATAAGAAGGTACACGACATCCTAAAAAGTGGTCTTGACGACTCACCTTTATATAATGGGCAAATCCAGAGCACGGGTCCTCGCTACTGTCCAAGCATCGAGACCAAGCTCGTCACCTTCCCCGACAAGGATCAGCATCCGCTCTTCCTGGAGCCAGAAGGTGAAGATACCAACGAGATGTACCTAAATGGGTTTTCATCCAGCATGCCGATGGACATCCAGCTGAAGGCACTCCATGAAATCCCAGCATTGAGAGATGCCAAGATTTACCGACCAGGTTACGCCATCGAGTACGATTACTTCGACCCTACCCAACTCAAGCATTCGCTGGAGTCGAAAATCATCAAGGGTCTCTTCTTTGCCGGACAGGTAAACGGAACCACCGGTTACGAGGAAGCTGGAGGCCAAGGCACCGTTGCAGGAATCAACGCAGCCCTACATTGCACCGGTGACAAGACTTTCGAGATGAAGAGAGACGAGAGTTACATCGGCGTACTCATCGACGACCTCACCACAAAGGGAGTAGACGAACCTTACCGCATGTTTACCTCCAGAGCCGAATATCGCATCTTGCTCCGCCAAGACGATGCCGATGCCCGACTCACCGAGAAAGCATACGAACAGGGCATTGCCAAGCGTGATCGTTACGACTGGTGGATGGAGAAGAAAGAGGCCATCGAAAGAATTATCGAATTCTGCGCCAACTATCCGATCAAGAAGGACGAGATTAATCCAAAACTGGAAGCACTTGGCACCACTCCACTCCGAGCCGGTTGCAAGCTCATCGATTTGGTAGCTCGCCCTCATCTCAATCTTCAGAACCTCTCTGAAATCATCCCCGACCTCAAGACGGCGATGAATGCGCCAGCCAATCGAAAGGAAGAGATTGCAGAGGCTGCCGAAATCAAGATGAAGTATAAGGGATACATCGACCGCGAGCGAATGATTGCCGACAAGATGCACCGCTTGGAGAACATCAAGATCAAGGGAAGATTCAAGTATAGCGAACTGCACGAGATTTCGACCGAAGGCAGACAAAAGCTCGAAAGAATCGACCCAGAGACACTGGCTCAGGCAAGCCGCATTCCTGGCGTTTCACCAAGCGACATCAATGTCATGCTGGTGCTATTGGGAAGATAAGACAAAGCGAGATGTTTCACGTGAAACAGATAAATATTAAATTTATTGGTTTCCAAGAAGTTAAACTGTGTTACATAAAGCATTTTATGGTTAAAGTAAAACTTCAGAAACACGTGAAACAACCGAACATTTTAGAACAAAACATTAACAATATAAACAAGGAAAAAGATTATGAATAATCAGTTATTATTAGACAATCTGCGTTGCATTCCAGATTGGCCTATCAAGGGTGTAAACTTCCGTGACGTGACCACCCTTTTCAAGGATCCTGAGTCGCTCAAAGAAATCAACGATGAGATGTATGAGCTATACAAGGACAAGGGAATTACCAAGATCGTGGGCATCGAATCTCGCGGTTTTGTAATGTCTTCTGCCCTCGCCATTCGTCTCGGAGCAGGCGTAGTTTTATGCCGCAAGCCAGGTAAACTTCCATGCAAAACTGTACAAGAAAGTTATGCCAAAGAGTATGGCATCGACACCATCGAGATACACGAAGATGCCATCAATGAGAACGACATTGTTCTACTCCACGACGATCTTCTCGCCACTGGCGGAACCATGAAAGCTGCATGCGATTTGGTGAAGAAATTCCATCCAAAGAAGGTATATGCCAACTTCATTATTGAGCTTGTAAACGAGAATTTCGAGGGCAGAAAGATCTTCGATGACGACGTAGAAGTATCAACTTTGATGCAGTTATAATCCATACGCCTTGGGGTTTCACGTGAAACAACAAGGCGTATTTCACCTTTTAAAAGACGTTTTAAGATGACCAAACAAGAGAACGAGGAAAGATTGGCAAGGCTAAAAAACATCGTTTTGAGCATGCCAGAGAAGCCTGGAAGTTATCAATATTACGACGAAAACCATACGATTATATATGTAGGAAAGGCGAAAAATCTGAAGCGAAGAGTGTCTTCTTACTTCCATAAAGAGGTGGATAGATACAAAACAAAGGTGCTTGTTTCGAAGATTTTCGACATCTCATACACCGTTGTAAACACAGAAGAAGATGCACTTTTGCTCGAAAATAGCTTGATCAAGAAGTATAATCCTAGGTATAATGTCCTGCTGAAAGACGGCAAGACATACCCCTCTATATGCGTAACCAACGAGTATTTTCCACGCATTTTCAAGACTCGCCATATTAATAAAAAGGTGGGAACTTTCTTCGGTCCTTATCCTCACATCGGCTCCATGTATGCCGTTTTGGAGGTCATCAAGAAGTTATACAAGCCTCGCACTTGCCGCTTTCCCATCACCAAAGAAGGCATAGCAGAGGGCAAATACAAGCCCTGCCTGGAATACCATATTCACAACTGCGGAGCACCCTGCATCAACAAGCAGAGCTACGAGGAATATCAAGAAAACATGCGCCAAGCTAAGGAAATCCTGAAGGGAAACACCCGAGAAGTAAGCAAATATCTCTATGATTTGATGATGAAAAACGCCGAATTATTGAAGTTTGAGGTAGCAGAAGAATACAAACGAAAGTACCAACTGCTCGACGAATTTGAGGCAAAAAGCGAGGTGGTTAGCCATACTATTACCGATGTGGATGTCTTTACGTTAGTCAACGATGATGCTAACAAAAACGCCTTCATCAACTATATCCACGTAAAGAATGGCACCATCAACCAGAGCTTCACCTACGAATACAAACGTAAGCTGGAAGAGAGCGACGAGGAGCTTCTCATCACCGCCATCCCTGAAATCAGAGAGCGTTTCCACTCCACTTCCAAGGAGATCATCGTACCCTTCGAGATGGACTGGAAGCTAAAAGATGCCACTTTCTTCGTACCACAAAGAGGCGACAAAAAGCACCTGCTAGACCTATCAGAAATGAACGGAAAGCAGTATAAATTCGACCGTCTGAAGCAGGCTGACAAGCTGAATCCTGAGCAAAAACAGACCCGACTGATGAAGGAATTGCAGGCAAAACTGAAGTTGCCAAAGCTACCATACCAGATAGAATGCTTCGATAATTCCAACATCTCGGGTACCGATGCAGTGGCAGGTTGCATCGTATACAAGGGTATGAAACCATCGCGTAAGGACTACCGCAAATACAACATCAAGACAGTAGAGGGACCAGACGATTATGCCTCTATGCAGGAGGTGGTAAGACGCAGATACAGCCGCATGATAGAGGAAGAAACGCCCCTACCAGACCTTATCATCACGGATGGTGGAAAGGGACAAATGGACGTAGTTAGAGAGGTGATAGTAGACGAATTGCACCTAGATATTCCGATAGCAGGTCTTGCCAAAGATGACCGTCACCGAACCAACGAATTACTCTACGGATTTCCACCCCAAACCATTGCCCTACCTCCAGAAAGCGAGTTATTCAAGGTACTGACCCAGATACAAGACGAGGTACATAGATATGCCATTACCTTCCACCGAGACAAGCGTTCGAAGCATGCCCTCCACTCTGAATTGGACGACATCAAGGGCATCGGACCTAAGGCAAAAGAGGCTCTTCTTAGCAAATTTAAGAGCGTAAAGAAGATGAAAGAGGCCAGCCTAGAAGCCCTCACAGAGGTATTGGGACCACACAAAGCAAAGCTATTGGATGCCTATTTCCAGCAAAAAGAGGAAAATTTTCCATCAGAAGAAAAATAACAGCCCTCAACAGGCGGTAATATCAAATAAAAAGCGTATATTTGCAAATAAAAAACAATATGAGAATCGTAATACAACGTGTTAGCCACGCCTCTGTCACCATAGAAGGTGAGGTAAAATCAGCCATCAAACAAGGCTACCTGATTCTATTTGGCGTGGAAGAAAGCGACACATCGGAAGATGTAGATTGGCTAGTAAAGAAGGTCATCGGACTACGTGTTTTCGACGACGAGAACCACGTAATGAACCGCTCCATCATGGATATCAATGGCGAGATACTGGTTATCAGCCAATTCACCCTCTTCGCCAGCTACAAGAAAGGCAATCGCCCTAGCTGGTATCGTGCTGCCAAGCATGAGATTAGCGTTCCGCTCTACGAGGAGTTCTGCAAGAAGCTATCCGAAGCCCTCGGAAAGCCCGTTGGAACAGGCGAATTTGGTGCCGACATGAAGGTAGAATTGCTCAATGATGGTCCTGTAACCATCATGATGGATACACATAACAAAGAGTAAAGAAATGACTATAAAGGAAGCACAAGAGGCTGTAGATAAATGGATCAAGGAGTATGGCGTGCGCTACTTCAGCGAACTGACCAATATGGCTTGCCTCACAGAAGAGGTAGGCGAATTGGCTCGTGTGATAGCCCGCACATACGGCGACCAAAGCTTTAAGCCAGGCGAAAAGCCGAACCTAGGAGAGGAAATGGCAGATGTGCTCTGGGTACTTATCTGCCTAGCCAACCAAACAGGCATCGACCTGACTGAAGAACTCCAAAAGAGCTTTGCCAAGAAGACAAAAAGAGATGCTGAAAGGCATAAAAACAACCCAAAGCTTAAAGATAATTAGACATGGATTACATAAAGCAAATTATTCATTATAAAATAAGATAATATGAGCAGTATTAAAGACCAAGTTCTTGCACAGCAGCAGGGACAATACAATGAGAGCGACGACAAGTACTTGTCTACTCTCAAGCAGTATAAGACAGACCTCAATGACGAGGAAGTAGCAGCTGAAGTCAAGAAGATTCTTGACGAGAAAGTAGCAGAGAACGAGACCTTGGAGGTAAAGAAATTCCTCTTCGGTAGCGTAGAGTTAACCTCTCTCCACACAGAAGATACAGAAGAAAGCATCCTCAAGATGATAGAGAAGGTAAACCAGTTTGCTAAGGATTATCCAGATCTTCCACACGTTGCAACCGTATGCACCTACCCTAACTTCGCTGGCCTTATCAGCCAAAGCTTGGAGGTAGATGGCGTAGAAATCGCTGTGGTAAGCGGCAATTTCCCTTCATCACAGACCTTTATCGAGGTTAAGGTAGCCGAGACTGCCCTCGCCCTCAAAGACGGTGCCACAGAGGTAGATATCGTGATGCCAGTAGGTAAGTTCTTCAGCGAGGACTATGAAGGCGTATGCGATGACATCCAGGAACTGAAGGAAACTTGTGGCGAGCACAAGATGAAGTGTATCTTAGAGACTGGCGACCTGAAGACTTGCAGCAACATCATGAAGGCTTCTATCCTCGCCATGTACGCTGGCGCAGATTACATCAAGACATCAACCGGCAAGGAGAAAGTATCAGCTACTCCAGAGGCTGTTTATGTAATGTGCCAGGCCATCAAGGCATACTACGAGAAGACAGGCATCCAGATTGGTTTGAAGCCTGCTGGCGGCATCAACACCGTTCATGACGCAGTGGTTTACTACACCATCGTAAAGGAAGTTTTGGGCGAGAAGTGGCTCACCAACCAGTGGTTCCGTCTCGGAACATCAAGACTCACCAACCTCCTCTTGAGCGAGATTCTTGGCAAGGAAATCAAGTATTTCTAAAAACTATAAAAGGATGATTCCCAAGGAATTAGGAATCAACCTTTTATTTTATCTTCTCGATTTCTGTGATGCATGAATCGCATCCACCAGCTTGTATTACTTTTTTCTTTCAATCACGAAATCCAGATAAGCCTTCAAGGCATTATAGATATCACGATCCTCAACGTAAGTATCCAAGAAGTTCATACACTCGGCATGGAAATCCCACATACGCTTATCCGCATATTCGATGCCACCATTCTCCTTGGTAAAAGCAACCAAACGGTCAATCTCATCCTGCTGAATCTCACGAGATTTCACTTTGCGAGCCAACTGCATCATCTCCTCATTGCCTGTTGATTTCAAGGCATAGATAACAGGCAGGGTCAATTTTCCCTCTACCATATCATTGCCCGTAGGCTTACCTATCTCCTTTGAGTCATAATAATCAAAGATGTCATCACGAATCTGGAAGATAATACCGAGGTTCTGCCCAAATCGCTTAGCCTCTTCTATTTCCACAGCAGAAGCATGAGCCGACATGGCACCAATGCCCGCACAAGCCTCAAAGAGAGCTGCTGTCTTTTGCTTAATGACTTGATAGTAAATATCCTCAGATATCTCCTCATTGCTGATGCTATTGAGCTGAAGTATCTCACCATTAGACAAAACACGTCCCAACTCTGCAAGATAACGTACTATCTCCTCGGAATGAGAATAAGACACATGAAGAAGAGCCGTAGACAAAATATAATCGCCCACAAGCACTGCCACCTTATTATTATATGTAGCATTCACGCTGGCCTGACCTCTGCGCTCACCACTCTCATCCACCACATCATCATGCACAAGAGAGGCGGTGTGGAGCAATTCCAAACCCACTGCCGAATGCTGGGTTACATCAGATACCTTGCCAAAATTTCGCGCCATTAGCAAGATAAGCATAGGGCGCATGCGCTTACCTGCACGCTGACGTATATGATCGAGCACCAGAGATAGGAGCCCGTCACTATGCATGAGAGACTTGTTGAACAAGTCTATGAAATCTGCCAATTCTGCCTCTATAGGCTGTTTGATAAGTGATAAATAATCCATTATTTGCTACTAAATCTACTTAATTTCTGAAATTTGTTACAAAATTAATCAATTCTTTGCGAATTGTGGCAAAAATTTAGTAATTTTACACCATAAAAATGAATATTATGGATAAATTATTCCTTTTAGACGCTTATGCGCTCATTTATAGGTCATATTATGCCTTTATGAAGAACCCTCGAATCAACTCGAAGGGTTTGAATACTTCGTGTGTCATGGGATTCTGCAATACCCTCAACGAGATACTTACCAAGGAGAAGCCTACCCACATGGCGGTGGCTTTCGACCACGGCAAGACCTTCCGTCATGAGGCGTTCCCTGCTTACAAAGCTCAGCGAGAAGAAACTCCTGAAGACATCAAACTTTCTGTGCCTATAATCAAGAATATCTTGGAGGCTTACCACATCCCTATCCTACAGGTGGATGGTTTCGAGGCTGATGATATCATCGGTACCATTGCTACCCAAGCAGGAGAAAAGGGAGTGGAGACTTACATGCTGACACCGGACAAAGACTATGGTCAGTTGGTAAGAGAGAACGTATACATGTATCGTCCTCGACATGGTGGCGGATATGAGAAATTGGGCGTTGAGGAAATAGAAGAGAAGTATGGTATCTCTTCCCCACTACAAGTCATTGACCTCCTTGCCTTGATGGGCGACTCTGCCGACAACTTCCCTGGCTGTCCTGGCGTGGGTGAGAAAACTGCAGTTAAGCTCATCAACCAATTTGGAAGTGTGGAAAGCTTGATAGAAAAAGCTGCTGAGGTGAAGGGAAAGCTGCGCGAAAAAGTGGAAGGTGCAGTAGAAGACATCAAGATGTCAAAATTCTTGGCGACCATCCGAACCGACGTTCCAGTCAATCTCCAAATGGATGATTTGAAGTTGGTGGAGCCAGATTCTGAAAAATTGGACGAAATCTTCACCGAACTGGAGTTTAAGTCATTCGCAAACAGAGTTCTTAAAAAAGTTCAAAAGGTGCAAACAAAAGCTACAGGAGAGCTAGATCTCTTTGCGCCACAGCCTGCCGACGGTCAAGAAGAGCAAAAAAACGCAAGTTTTGAGACCATTAAAACAACAGCACACAAATACAGACTTATTGAAACAGAAGAAGATGCAAAATCTCTTTATGAGTATTTATTTACAAAACAGATTCTCAGTCTAGATACAGAGACCACTTCTACCCATCCTGTAGACGCAGAATTGGTAGGATTGAGCTTTGCAGTAGAAGAGAAAGAGGCTTTCTACGTGGCGATTCCTGCAGAACGTGAAGAAGCCTTAAAATTCGTAAACATCTTCAAACCACTCTATGAGAACCCAGAAATTCTCAAAGTGGGACAAAATATCAAGTACGATTACGAGGTACTTATGAATTATGGCGTGGAGATACAAGGCAAGATGTTTGATACGATGATAGCCCACTATCTCATCCAACCGGAGTTGTATCACAACATGGACTATCTAGCCGAAGTGTACCTCAACTACCAGACAGTTCACATCGAAGAGCTGATAGGTCCGAAGGGTAAGAACCAGAAATCCATGCGCGACCTCGCCCCATCCGAAGTATTCGAATATGCAGCAGAGGATGCCGACATCACCCTGCGCCTCAAAAACATCCTCGAGCCTAAGCTCAAGGAGTTAGAAGTTGAGGATTTGTTCTGGAACGTAGAGATGCCACTCGTCCCAGTATTGGCACACATGGAGATGGAAGGTGTATGCATCGACACGGACACCCTGAAGGAAACATCCACCAACCTATCCAACCGACTCTCAGAAATAGAACACCACATCTACGAGTTGGCAGGCGAGTCATTCAACATCGGCTCTCCACGACAAGTGGGAGAAATCCTCTTCGGAAAGATGAAGATCGTGGAGAAACCAAAGAAGACCAAGACTGGTCAGTATGTAACAAGCGAGGAAGTACTGCAACAGCTCCGCAGCAAGAGCCCGATTATAGATGAAATCCTGAACTACAGAGGATTGAAGAAACTGTTGAGCACATACGTAGATGCCCTACCAAAGCTCATCAACCCTCGTACAGGCCACATCCACGCATCGTTCAACCAAGCCATAACAGCCACAGGTCGCCTCTCATCAAGCGACCCGAACCTGCAAAACATCCCGGTGCGTGATGACGATGGCAAGGAGATACGCCGATGCTTTATTCCAGAGCCAGGTTGCCTCTTCTTCTCTGCCGACTATTCGCAGATAGAGCTCCGTATCATGGCACACTTGAGCGAAGATGTCAACATGGTGGAAGCCTTCAGAGAAGGCAGCGATATCCATGCCGCAACAGCAGCCAAGATATGGCACGAGGATATATCAGAAGTAACTGAAGCTCAGCGCAAGAAAGCAAAAACAGCCAACTTCGGCATCATCTACGGCATCACCACCTTTGGTCTAGCCCAGCGCATGAATATCGAGAACAAGGAAGCGAAGCAAATCATAGAAGATTACTTCCGCACCTTCCCTGGCGTAAAAGCTTACATGGAGAAATCGAAGGAGATGGCACGTGAGAAGGGCTATGCCGAAACCATCTTCCACCGCCGCAGATACCTGCCAGACATCAACAGCAAGAACGGCACGGTAAGAGGTTTTGCCGAGCGCAATGCCATCAACGCCCCTATCCAAGGTTCGGAGGCAGATATCATCAAGGTAGCCATGGTGCGCATCTTCAACCGATTCAAGGCAGAAGGCATCAAGAGCAAGATGATTATCCAGGTGCATGACGAACTCAACTTCTCCGTCTATCCAGAAGAAAAGGAGAAAGTAGAGAAGATTGTGGTAGAGGAAATGCAGAATGCTTACCACCTCAGCGTGCCATTGGTAGCAGACGCTGGGTGGGGTAAGAATTGGCTAGAAGCTCACTAAATAGACTTCACAAACAACCTTATAAGAAGAAAAAAGGCAATATAAATGAACAAAAAGTGTAGCAAACCGTAAATTTTCACGATTTACTACACTTTTTTAATAAAAAAGAACGAGGTTTCTATTTTTTTTCGTAAATTTGTAGCTGAAATCTATCAAGAAAAGATTTACAAGAAAGAAAGTAATCATAACAATAAAACCAAAGAGTATGAAAAAACTATTTATTTCTATGGGAATCGCCTGCCTCTTGGCAGTGCCAGTTTGCACTTCCGCTCAGGAGGTAAGTACTAAGGACATCATGAAACAGCGCAAGGAAATCTACAAGGCTTCCAAGGCTGAACTCAATGAGAAGGCTACTAAGGCTGCTAGAAAAGAAGCCAAGAAGCTGCAAAAAGAAGGTTGGACTCCAGCTCCAGGCGCACTACCATTGGAGAAGCAGTTGGACCACTCATACCTCATGCAGATGGAATATGACGAAAACATGTATCCTAAGTACTTGATGGGAGAAGCCATGAGCATTGGAGAGAACTATGATGGTGCTAAGATGCAGGCTTTGGAGTTGGCAAAGCAGAACCTTGCTGCTCAAATCCAGACTGAAGTTTCTGCCCTGGTAGACAACTCTGTGGCAACACAGCAACTTGCTATGGAAGAAGCCGTTACAGTAACTAAGAGTATTATGGCTAGCAAGAGTTTGATTGTACAGAGCATCGGTAGAACCATTACTGTCGTAGAATGCTATCGCACTTTGAAGAACAAGAACAAGGAAGTACTTGTTCGCATCGCTTACAATGGAGAAATGGCTAAGGCTGCTGCTAAGAATGCCATCCGCCAAAGTCTTGAAAACGAAAGCGATGAACTGCGCAATAAACTTGACAACGTATTGGGAAGTAGCAAGTAATCACGTCCCTAACACACACATTGTCAAGAAGACAATAAAGGATAGAAGACTTCATGCTCTTCTATCCTAAAACATTAAAGACCTCCAAAACTAGTAAAGTATGAAAAAAGCTATAGTATTGACAACATGCCTCATCAGCTTTACAACCTGCATTTCTGCCCAGGAAACGCAGGCTGCAAAACCTCATGACATTACCATAAAGTTCAGCAAAACGCCACAAGGACTAGACAATTACTATAGTGGCATCTATTATTTCTGTGACAAAGAGATATACAACATGCGCAACTACCTTATGTATACAGGCAACAGCATCAAATCGCTGAAAATTAATCCAGCCGGTAGTTCGTATGCCTTTTTGGACAATAAGAAAAACAAGAATACGATTGGTATCTATAGCTTAATCAACAAAGATTATCCTTTAGGGAAAATCACTACCAACAAGTTATTTAAGCCTTTGGCCATCTGCTATGCACCAGATGCCAAGAGCCTCTATGTACTGGCTTCAGACGGTAAAGTACACATATATGACACTCGCAAGACACGAGAGCTCAAGACAATAGATGCCAATAAGGTGGCTACCCGTTTGGACGCAAGCCCTAACGGCTACTATCTCATTGCCAGCAGCAAGAACGCATTGCAGGTAATTAATCTGGAGAACCAAACCACTCGCACAAACATCAAGCTAAATGCTGATTTTAAGGATCTTGCATTCTCACCAAACAACAAGATGTTAGCAGTATTGACTGCTGATGGCGCATGCGACATTTATGACACAAAAACATTCACCATAAGCAATCATTATGATGCCATGGGCATAGCAGAGAAATGCTATTTCCACCCAGAGAACAAATATCTTGCAGTTGTTACTGGTGACCAGCGAATTGCATTCATCAACCTCCTCAACGAGGCTGATCGCCAATATTTGGATGCGAAAGAAGCGGGAGTAAAGTATCTCAACTTCTCCAAGAATGTAAAGAACGACATCTATCTCCTCTACAACACCAACAAAGGCATCGTGTACACACCTGTAGGTTTCCTTAGTCCTAACAGACAAGAGAAACTTAAGGACGAGCTGAATAGCAGAATGGATGAGTGGATGAAGCGAATGGAAGGTGAGAGCCTTGACGACTACAATGCTCGTGTCAACGAACAGTCCAGACTGAACCAGATGCGACTCTTTGAAACACAGATTGCTACCAATATGGCAGACAATCTCTTGACCACGTCAGAGGTAAAGCTAGGTAACTATAATGCTGACATGAACATGCTGACTCTCGACTTCAACAATATGCCAAGCATCTACCTGACTGTCCCTGCTAGCGAGTTGGAATCATTTATGGAAGCTGGCAACCTGGAATTCAGCAACACCAAATATGGATTGAATGACAAAGACGAATTTGAGGTTGTCTACACCGAGGTAACCAACAAGAAGACTGGCCAGAAATACGTATTCGACAACACAGAGCGCAAGTCATTGGCCTTCTTGGAGTCAGAGGACAATTTCGTCCCATTCGAGCAATTGCAAGGAGCCAAAATGGAAGAATTGAAACTGGAAGAAATCAAGAATAACATCTTGAAGGAAGCCCAGGACAAGAACATCATCTCCGACCATACCAAGATAGATGTGCATACCAAGGTGGTAAACAGCACAGATGCCTCTGGTAAAAACATCTTCAATTACGAGGTGGCTGTATCATATAGCGTAGACGAGGAATTCTCTGCCAAAGACGACTTTGCCCCAGGTCGCTTCAAGTGCGAGGAATCCAATGCTGCCCAAGCTATGCTTGCCATCGTGAAGAAAGCTATGGAAGAAGACTTTGCTAAATATACCGTAGAAGGCAAACAGGTGAAAATAGAGGTTACAGGCATGGCAGATGCCCTACCGTTCAGCCGCACAGTAGCTTATGATGGTTGTTATGGTGATTATGAAGAGGAACCTGTATATAAGAATGGCGAATTGAGCAATATCACCATAACCCGAAAGACAGGCATCAGCCAGAATGAGCAATTGGCTTATCTACGAGCCATGGGTGTGAAAGACTACATGGAGAAGAACATCTCATCACTACAGAAGATGAAGACCTCTTACGACACCCACATCGAGGTATCAGAAAACAAGGGTGGAGAATATCGCCGTATCGGTGTGAAGTTCACCTTTGTAGATGCATTGTAAAAAAAAGGACTCAATGAAGAAAGTATTTATTACAATATCTATATTACTCTTATCGCTGGGCAGCAAGTTAGCTGCCCAGACGATAACTGAATCCAATACGGCGTACAGAGAATTTGTGCAGCTAGCCAACAAGGACGGCGACAAAGTTCAGATGTACGACGCACTTTACCGTTGCTATACCGCAACGATCTCAGTAATAACTCATTCAGAGCACACAAGCGCTGATTACACACAGGCAGTCTATAACATGAAGAATATCATTCCTTTCCTACCTAACGCTGCTGCTTATAATAGTAACAACCAAAGCGTAGGAAATGCCATCAACTTTGCACGCGCATACGTTGATGTTGTCAGCCTGCCCGATTTTGCAGATGGTGGATACACCACATCTACATCTTATTCGCAGCTCTCTTACTTTGCAGCTGCCAACTTGGTAAATCGCCGTCAATATCAAGAAGCCATCCCTTATCTACAAGCCTATTTGCGCTCGGGTGATGAAAAATTCCGCAAGTCGGTATTCGTCAACCTGATCAAGGCATGCGCACAATCCAATAAATATCAGCTAGCCATACAAACGTTAGAGCAAGCCACAGCCAATTACCCAAGCGATTACGACATCGTTTCTTCTGCTGTGAACCTATGCATTGACCACAAGGACAATGCAAATCTTCAGAAATTTGTAACAAAGGGACTTACCATCAAGCCCGAAGACGAGACCTTGCTCAATATACAAGGAAAATTGTACGAAGATGGACATCAATTTGACAAGGCACTTGAGGTATATAAGAAACTTCAAGTAACTCATCCAAAAGCACTTGATGTCATCAAGCACTTAGCTATCAACAACTACAACATCGGTGTGCAAAACTATAACAAAGCCATCGAAGAGCGCAGCAATGAAGCAAGAGCCAAGGAGCTGGAAACTGTATACAAAGACTACTTTACATACGCCATCGGTCATCTGAAAAATATCATCATAGATGATCCTATGTCTATTAAATATACACAGGCTTTGGCCGTAGCGTACAATACAATAGGCGACGAGCCAAACTTCAATATCTTCAATAATAAGCTCGCCTCGTTAGGCGGTGGAAAGATAGAATCCAACTTCATACCACAGCTTATCGATTTCTATCAAGATGCTCGACCTGCTACTGCCAATATAGCGCCAGCAACCTCCAATTACCAAGAAGGACTGGCAGGAAATGCAGATACAAATGGCACTCATAAAGATGAGGGGATTCCAAACTATACTACGTTTGCCATCCCATTCATTGAGAGTCGCATAGATAAATGGCAACAGAAAGACAGCTATGAGACTTTGGATGAGTATCGTGCCCGCGTAACGGAGAAGAATAGAGAGGCCAAGATCCAAGAGATGCAGCAACTGGCAGTTAAGGAATACATCAGCCGATACGAATCGAAGGTCAACTTGCGCCATCTCGAACTCAAGCCATACGATGCAGAGCACCAAGCATTCCTGGTTACATCCAAGGATGTGGGTGAGATGATTGTGCCAGTGCCACGAGATAACGATGAAGCGCGTATCTTTGCAGCCAATTGGAATGGCATGCAGTTCAAAGACCCTCAATACTTCATCGACAAGGATCATCTGGCACTTGCCAAACTGACCATCATCACCCCATCAGGCAAGCAATATCTGTATGACAATGCCGCTGCACTCAACTATACTGTGACCAATGTGGAGGTACACTTTGATCCCATCAATGCCAACTTACTGGCAACCAACAACAACCAGCAGAACATACAGCAGCAGAACGTGAAGCTTGGCACATCGGATGTGGATGAAAACATCCCTGAGAATCCAGCCAGCAACACGCGCACCTTTGCCGTGGTCATTGCCAATCAGAACTACAGCAACGTAGCAGGTGTACCATTAGCACTCAACGATGGTCTTGCCTTCTCTAAATATTGCGAGAAGACCCTAGGTATGCCAGCCGAGAACGTGCGCTATTATGCAGATGCCTCCTACGGAACGATGCTTCGTGCCATCAGAGACATCAAGAACATAGCCAGCGCCTTTAATGGTGACATCAACATCATATTCTACTATGCCGGACATGGTATTCCTAACGAGGCGACCAAGGACGCATACCTTTTGCCTACCGATGCCGACGGCACGCAGACCGAAGGTTGCTATTCGCTCAACAAGCTATATAGCGAATTAGGTTCCACCAAGGCAAAGGAAATCGTAGTGTTCCTGGATGCTTGCTTCAGTGGTTCCAAGCGTGAGGAAGGCATGCTCGCCTCAGCCCGTGGCGTAGCACTGAAAGCCAAGAAGGAAGACCCACGTGGCAACATGGTGGTATTCAGTGCAGCTTCAGATGATGAGACCGCATTCCCATACTCAGCCAAAGGCCATGGACTCTTCACTTACTATCTCTTGAAGAAACTACAGGAGACCAAAGGTGATGTTAGCTTAGGAGAATTGGGAGACTACATCTCTGAAAATGTGAAACAGCAATCTGTTGTCATCAACCGAAAGGTACAAACCCCAACTGCCACACCATCCACCTCTATGGAAGCAAGCTGGAAAGAGTTGAAACTGAAGTAAGGTCTATAGTAGAGAAGACGATAAAGACAACAACCCAAAGAATGTATAACAATAAGTTAAGACAATATGAAACATTACTTATCTATCATCATACTGATGCTCCTAGGCATAGCTACCACAGGCTATGCCCAGAAAGTAAAAAAGGTGCAAGGAGAGTACATCTACCATGCACCCGAGAACGTATCACTTGAGCAAGCCAAGCAAACAGCATTGAATCGTGCTCAAATACAAGCCCTAGGCGATGAATTTGGCACCATTGTGGCACAACATAACGCCACAATGATGAACAACACCAATGGCTCTACCAACACCGACTTCACTTCTCTCAGCAGCAGTGATGTAAAGGGTGAGTGGCTAGAAACTATTGGCGAGCCTAAATATGACATCACATACGAGAAAGGCATGCTCGTAGTAAAGTGTACGGTTAGTGGCAAAGCAAGAGAACTGGTGGCAAGCCAAAATAACTTTGTAGCCAAGATTCTTCGAAACGGAATAGAGGATAAGTACGAAAGTGACAATTTCAAAAGTGGAGACGATCTCTACCTCTCCTATCAAACAGCGGCAAAGGGTTACATTGCAGTATATCTAGTAGATGATGCTAAAAATGCTTATTGTCTGCTCCCTTATCAATCCTCAACAGATGGAAAGGTAGCAGTAGAAGCTAACCAGAAGTATATATTCTTCAATAAAGAGACAGCTACACCTCTATTCCAAGCCTACGAGGTTGATGAATACAACATGACCTGTGAGAGATCATCAGAGACAAACTATGTCTATGTGATAAGCTCACCTCATCCTTTCGTCAAGGCTATAGATAATGCCGTTGCCGGACTGCCAAGAGAGCTATCATTTGATGATTTCCAGAAGTGGCTATCCAAAAATCGCACCCAAGATAAGGATATGCAAGTGGAGATCAAGACCATCATCGTAGAGAAATAAACAGATTATTCATCCTATAAATTACATCTATCATGAAGAGAATAATATTATCTATCGCTACCCTGCTTTTCGCCATGAGCATAAATGCACAGACATTTACAGCAGATCAACTGGAGAAATATGCTAAAGATAAGTATGGCAGTAACTGGGCAAAAGCTGCTGTAAACTTGAAAAACGAAGTGGCTTTAGACAACGAGAACCGACTCAACTATCAGGAAATCATAGAATGTCCAGGGCAGAGCAAAGAACAACTTTTTGCAAAAGCACTCAAATGGTTTAAGAAAACATTCAAGACCCAAGACACGAAAGGCACCATCATTGAGCAAGATGAGGAAAACGGTCTTATCGTTGCCAAGGCGCATATTGAGAAGGTGGCCGTCCAGTCTGCTGGCGTTAATCGTTATCAGGTAGACCTGGCACCTTATATCCGTGTAGACTTAAAAGAGGAAAGAGCACGTATCAGTGCCTACGCTGGCAATTACGAAGTAAAAGTTTCCAAAGGCGGTGGAACAACCAGTACTATTGGAGCATTTGCCGCAGTAGCAGCCATGGTAGCTGTAGTAGCAGCTACAAGTGATAACGACAAAAGTGACTCAAACGACAAGAAGGAAACTACATCAAGTTCTAGCTCTTCCTCAAAGTCTGAAACGACATCTTCGTCATCGTCAAAGTCATCAACCTCGTCAACATCCTCTGATTCATCTAAGGATGCAAAAGATGATGACAAAATCGAGTATTGGGACATCAATTCATGCTATCCATTCATAGAGAAGGACAGGCACAAGAAGGCTTCTAGTAAAGCTTTTGTAATGACATCAGCATTCCAGAATTCGATCATCGATATACTGAAGGAAGCTTTATTGGCTGACAATACCAGCAGTTTTGATGATGATTGGTAAAATGTAAACAAAGAACAACAACTCTATAAATAAACAGGATTATGAACATCTATCGATATAGCTTAAGCATCATGATACTGCTTCTGACCATGGCAGTACAGCCCATATATGCCCAAAGAATATCAGTAGGCAAAAAGGGGCTCATCAAGGTGATGCGCACAGACTCAACCAGTGCCCAAGAGTATGTCAAAGAGCAGAACAACGGCACAAGCATTAGCAGAAGCAAGAAATCTAACAACATCAATTCTTTGAGCAAGATTTTGAAATCGGATGTTGACCTCAACATTCCTATTTCTAAGAATACACAAGAGAAGACTTTTGCCGTTATCATAGCCAATGAGAACTACGAGGAAGAGGTAAATGTAGACTATGCCCTCAATGACGGAATCGCTTTCAGCCAGTATTGTGCCAAGACACTAGGCATACCAGAGAGCAACATTCATATCCGCAAGGACGCTACGCTCAATAACATCTTGGCAGAGATGAGCTGGATGGAAAACATAGCTAAAGCGTACGGCAAAGAGGCTAAGTTTATCTTCTACTACGCAGGCCATGGTGTGCCAGACGAGAGCAATGGAACAGCTTATCTGCTACCAGTAGACGGAAAAAGCAATATTCTTGCCACAGGATATAGCATCGGCAAACTTTATGACCAGCTCAATGCATTAAAATCACAAAATGTAACGGTTATCATGGATGCCTGCTTTAGTGGTGCCAAGCGAGGCGAAGGTATGCTAGCCTCAGCACGAGGCGTAGCCATCAAGGCAAAATCGGAAGCTCCTAAGGGCAACATGATGGTCATCACCGCTGCCCAAGGCAATGAAACTGCTTATCCTTACAAGGAGAAAAAGCATGGACTGTTCACCTATTTCTTGCTCAAAAAACTGCAAGAGAGCAAAGGTAACACTACCTATGGCGAACTCTTCGACTTTGTCAAGAAGAACGTATCCCAAAAATCGGTTGTAGTCAATGAAAAGAGCCAGACACCATCTATCAGTGTATCTGGCGAGATGGCAACCAAATGGCAAAATGCCAAGCTACAATAAGACTGTCTCAAAGAAACACAAAGACAAATGTAAAAACATAATAAGATTCTGATGCCTAAACTTTTAGGCATCAGAATCATGTTTCACATGAAACATTTCTACCATATTCTCTTCAATTTCTTAAGAGCTATCACGCTTTGGTTATAGTCATTGATAGCCTGAGCATGTTTCAGTTTGATATCCAAAGGGTCAGAAAGTACATCTTGCGTTTCATGGGGGCAAAGTTACTACTTTCCCGCACTTTGCCACATAGAATGTAGAAAAAGATGAGTTTATGAGCCATTTTAACATTATTTGCCTAAAATTCCTTGGAACGTATCAAATATAATCGTATCTTTGCCCCATCTACCAAACATTCTTTGGCAGATAAGCGTGAAGTAACTACAGCATTAACTTAAAAAACAAAAGCATTATGAAGAAATATGTTTGTGACGTATGTGGCTGGGTATACGACCCAGAAGTAGGCGACCCTGACAATGGCATCGCTCCTGGTACTGCATTTGAGGATATCCCAGACGATTGGGTATGCCCACTTTGCGGTGTAGGCAAGGATGAGTTTAGTCCTGTAGAGGAGTAAGCTCACATCAGTTTATCATTTTATTTTGGAGGAAAGATTATGACTAAGACAAGAGAAATCTACCGCTGCACAGTTTGTGGCAATGTGGTAGAGGTTGTGAATCCCGGTGCAGTGCTTAGTTGCTGCGGACAGCCGATGAAACAGATGAAGGAGAACACCACGGATGGTGCCAAGGAGAAACATGTGCCCGTCATCGAACCTATTGAGGGCGGCTATCGTGTAAAGGTGGGAAGCGCAGAACATCCTATGCTCCCAGAGCATTACATCCAGTGGATAGAGCTACTCACTCCTACCGATGTGCTTCGCCATGAGTTGCAGCCAGGCGAGAAGCCTGAGGCCATTTTCTTGACAGATGCCAAGGAGGTATCAGCTCGCGAGTATTGCAACCTGCATGGGTTGTGGAAAGGATAAGACTTAAAATATCATCAACTTACACTTGTTGTGCGTGTGCACATCAGCTGATGGACGTGTGCACAACAGCTGATGTGCGAGCGCATAACAGCTGTTGTGCGATTGACGAGAAAAGGTTTCTCGAAGACTTCTATTGGTTCTTCGAGAAACTTCTATTGGTTCTTTCAAAGACTTCTACTTATCCTTCCAATGGCTTCTATTACTTCTTTCTAAGACTTCTATTAGTTCATTCAGCAGTTATCTATAGCAACCATACCACTAAAAATCACAAAAAAGTAACGTTTTATTTTGTAGTGTCTCCTTTTTGCAGTACCTTTGCACTCAGAAATTTAAACGTTTAAAGATAAAATGGCATTAAAATGTGGTATTGTAGGCCTGCCTAATGTAGGTAAGTCTACTTTGTTCAACTGTCTGTCTAGTGCAAAGGCACAGGCAGCTAACTTCCCTTTCTGTACTATCGAGCCTAACCTGGGCGTAATCACCGTACCAGACGAGCGCTTGAATAAGTTGGCAGAAATCGTTCATCCAGGTCGCATCGTTCCTGCTACTTGCGAGATTGTAGACATCGCAGGTCTCGTTAAGGGTGCCAGCAAGGGCGAAGGCTTGGGCAATAAATTCTTGGGTAATATCCGTGAGTGTGATGCTATCATCCACGTTATCCGTTGCTTCGACGATGATAACATCGTACGTGAGGGCGGCGCAGCCGTTGACCCTCTGGAGGATAAGAGCGTCATCGACACAGAGTTGCAGCTCAAGGACTTGGAGACTATCGAGTCTCAGCTCGCCAAGCAGCAGAAGACTGCCGCTGCCGGCAACAAGGACGCCAAGACCATGGTTAAGGTATTGGAGGCTTACAAGGCTGTATTGGAGCAGGGCAAGAACGCTCGCTCTGTAGGTGAATTCGACACCAAGGAAGAAGAGAAGGCAGCTCACGACTTGTTCCTCCTCACTACCAAGCCTGTGCTCTACGTAGCCAATGTTGACGAGGCTTCTGCCAAGACAGGCAATGAGTATAGCAAGAAGGTAGAGGAAATCGCCAAGGAGGAAGGCGCTGAGTGCATGGTTATCGCAGCCAAGACAGAGGAAGACATCGCTGGATTGGAGACTTACGAGGACAAGCAGATGTTCCTCGAAGAGCTCGGCTTGGAGGAGAGTGGTGTAAACCGCCTCATCAAGAAGGCTTACGCCCTGCTGAACCTTGAGACATTCATCACCGCTGGTGAGATGGAGGTAAAGGCTTGGACTTATCACAAGGGCTGGAAGGCTCCTCAGTGCGCTGGTGTCATCCACACCGACTTCGAGAAGGGATTCATCCGTGCAGAGGTCATCAAGTACGACGACTATATCAAGTATGGCTCAGAGGCTGCCGTTCGCGAGGCTGGTAAACTCGGCATCGAGGGTAAGGAGTACGTAGTACAGGATGGCGACATCATGCACTTCAGATTTAATGTATAATTTGCCCTTGCTTAGTAGGCAATAAAAATACTATATGATGGCAAATTTACTCAACTTTATCGTATGGGATCCAGACCCTATCTTGGCTCATCTGGGTCCCTTGACCATCCGATACTACTCCACTTGCTGGCTCATCGGCTTGCTGCTAGGCTATCTGCTGATGCACAAGCTCTACAGAGAGCAGAAGCTGGGTGAGGAGAAGTTTGAACCGCTCTTCATCTACATCTTCTTCGGAGTGTTGATAGGTGGTAGATTGGGGCATTGTCTCTTCTATCAGCCAGAATACTTCCTCACGCAGTGGGATCACTTCATCGAGATGCTGATACCATTCCATCACATGCCCGATGGCAGTTGGAAGCTGACAGGCTATGAGGGATTGGCAAGCCATGGAGGCGTATTCGGCATGTTTGTAGCCATCTGGCTCTACTGTCGCCATACCAAGGTGGGCGGTTGGACGGTGCTCGACAATATGGGCATCTGCTCAGGCATCACAGCCACCTTCATCCGCTTGGGCAACCTGATGAACTCCGAGATTATCGGCAAGGTTACCGATGTGCCTTGGGCATTTATCTTCGTTCGCGAAGACCAGTATCCACGCCATCCGGGTCAGCTCTATGAGGCATTGGCTTATTTCTGCTTCCTCCTCATCATCCTCTTCATCTATAAGAAGAGAGGTCCTAAGAGCGTTGGAACCGGTTTCTATTTCGGTCTTTGCCTTACCCTTATCTTCACCTTCCGCTTCTTCATCGAATATACGAAGGAGATTCAGGTGGCATTCGAGGCAGGCTTGCCTATGGATATGGGACAGATATTGAGTATTCCGCTCATCATCGCCGGTGTATGGAGCATTGCTTCCAGCACAAAGAGAGCGAAAGAAAAGAACGTAGAGGCAAAATAATATTAGACGACTTATTTTCAGATTATAAAAATCCCTCCTCGTGCAACAGCATCTGCTGCCACGGGGAGGGATTTATATTTTTATCTTCCCAGTAGAATCTTCTTGATGTCATTGAGCTTGTTCAATGCCTCTACCGGGGTAAGATTGTTGACATCCAAACCGAGGATTTCATCACGTATCTGCGTCAACACAGGATCATCGAGCTGGAAGAAACTGAGTTGCACACCCTCCTTAGGCTCATCAATGCGCTGCACATTAGGCTTGCCGGCACCACCAACACCCGCATTATCCTCCTCCAACTGCTTGAGAATCACATTGGCACGGTTTACGATGCTGCGAGGCATTCCGGCAATCTCTGCCACATGAATACCGAAAGAATGCTCACTGCCTCCCGGCTCCAACTTACGCAGGAAGATAACCTTGCCGTTCACTTCCTTTACACTCACATTGAAGTTCTTGATGCGAGGGAAAATCTTCTCCATCTCGTTGAGCTCATGATAGTGAGTGGCAAAGAGCGTACGTGCCTGTGCCCTCTTATGTTCATGCAGATACTCCACGATAGCCCAGGCTATGGAAATACCGTCATAGGTGGAAGTTCCTCTTCCCAACTCATCAAAGAGAACCAATGAACGCGGCGATACATTATTTAATATATTAGCAGCCTCGGTCATCTCTACCATAAAGGTTGATTCACCCAGAGAGATATTGTCGCTGGCTCCTACTCTCGTAAATATCTTGTCAACCAGTCCTACCCTCGCACTTTCTGCCGGAACAAAGCATCCTACCTGAGCCAGCAAGACTATAAGAGCCGTCTGACGCAAAAGCGCCGATTTACCTGCCATATTAGGACCGGTAATCATCATCACCTGCTGCTTCTCTGTATCCAGCAACACATCGTTCGGAACATAGCGCTCGCCCAAAGGCAACTGGGTTTCTATCACCGGATGACGACCCTGCTTGATGTCGAGAATCTCAGAATCGTCGATAACAGGACGCACATAGCGGTTTTCATCCGATGTCTTGGCGAAGGACAAGAGACAATCCATACGGGCGATGAGGTTGGCATTGATCTGAATCTGAGGAATATATTCCTGCATGGCAACAATCAGTTCGTTGAAGAGCTGTGCCTCCAATACCAGTATCTTTTCATCAGCACCGAGAATCTTTTCCTCATATTCCTTCAGTTCCTGGGTAATATATCGCTCTGCCTGAGCCAGCGTCTGCTTGCGAATCCACTCCTCAGGCACCTTGTTCTTGAAGGTGTTGCGCACTTCCAGATAATAGCCGAACACATTATTGTAGCCCACCTTCAGACTGCTGATGCCCGTCTTCTCTATTTCCCGCTCCTGTATCTTGAGCAGATAATCCTTGCCATGACGGCTGATGGCACGAAGGTCATCAAGTTCGGCATTGAAACCGTCGGCAATCACATCACCCTTATTGACAAGCTGTGGCGGATCGGGCTGAATCTCTCTGGCGATACGGTCCTTCAAGGTCTCGCAGACATTCAGCTGCTCCCCTACCCGTTTCAAGACTTCATTTTTGGCATGCTGACAAGCCACCTTGATAGGCTGGATGGCTTCGAGTGCATTCTTCAACTGAACCACTTCGCGTGGCGAAACTCTACCCACGGCTACTTTGGAAATGATACGCTCCAGGTCGCTGATGCGATGCAGCTGGTCATCGAGAAGCTGACGGAATTCCGGTTCCTTGAAGAAATATTCCACGATGTCGAGACGCTCGTTGATTGGTTTAACGTCCTTCAATGGGAAGACCAGCCAGCGTCTGAGCATACGTCCGCCCATCGCTGTTACCGTACGGTCGATGACATTCAGGAGAGAAGAACCGTCTTCCTGCATAGGGGCAACCAGCTCCAGACTGCGGATAGTAAACCTATCCATACGCACGAACTTATCTTCTTCAATACGTGAAAGGGCGGTGATATGATTAATCTGTGTATGCTGGGTAATCTCGAGATACTGCATGATGGCACCACTGGCTATCACGCCGTTCTTGAGATGCTCTACACCGAAACCTTTCAGAGATTTTGTCTTGAAATGTCCCAGGAGTTTCTGCAGGGCTGTCTGTTCGGTGAAAACCCAGTCATCCAGTTCGAAGGTACAGTATTTGCTGCCGAAATATTTCTCGAAGTCATTCACTCGGGCGCGGTCGTAGAGCACCTCTTTCGGCATGAAGTTGCCCATCAGTTTTTCTACATAGTCGTAGGTTCCCTCGCCGGTAAGAAACTCTCCGGTCGAGATATCCAGAAAGCTCACACCGCAGGCGGTCTTGCCGAAGTGTACGGCTGCCAGGAAGTTGTTCTCCTTGTAGTTCAGCACGTTATCTCCCATCGCCACACCCGGAGTGACGAGCTCGGTAATACCGCGCTTCACCATCTTGTCCATCTGGCTCAGTCCCTTCTTACCCTTTATTTCCAGTCGTTTCTTCTTCGGGTCTTCCAGCTGGTCGCATACCGCCACACGTTTACCTGCACGCACCAATTTAGGCAGATAAGTATCGAGAGCATGATGAGGGAATCCAGCCATCTCTGCTCCACCAGCCGAACCACCGTTGTTACGTCGGGTCAAGGTGATGCCAAGTATTCGGGAAGCTTCTATCGCATCTTCGCAGTAAGTTTCGTAGAAGTCGCCACAGCGGAAAAGCAGCAATGCCTCGGGATGCTTTGCTTTCATCTCGAAGAATTGTCGCATCATCGGTGTAAGCCCTTTATTGTCGTTTGCCATTATCTTATTCTTTTTATATCTTTATATTTTGTTTCTTATTTATCTATTATGTCGTCAGTCGAGACCGATTTTTATTGTGGTGGACGAATTGGATATTCCTAACAGTATTCCCCTTTGAACCAAATGCAATATATCGGGTCTACAAATACAAAGTCATCATTTTGTTTTTCGATGATGTCCTTGTTTTGGAGCGTCTTCTTGTTTTTGACTATTGTGTTAGGATTGCCGAGATTGTAGATTTGCTTGACAGCTTGTGATGAGAAATGTTGTTCTCCATCGGCGATAGCCTTGAGCATCTCTATCTGTGTGGAACTCAGGTTCTCCGTGTCGTTTTGGAACATCGGGGTATTGATGTTGAGCACCTGTTTTAAGCCTAATGCAAACACCTCCTCGGTTACTTCTGAAGCCGTGAAACTCCAGATGAAATAGCAGAGTTGTTGCAGATACCAGGAATGGCAAGATACTGTGTTGCATATTCTATCTGCCAAATCAACGGAAATAGACTTGCCCGTTTTCTCAAACGATTGTTGGATGAATGGAATCCAATGTTTCTTGGCTATCTTCTGCATGAATATCACTTGTCCGAAGCGATAGAAAGGACTGTTGGCATTGTTGAAGATGTTGAGCATCATATTTCGCTTGCTGCCGTAGAGACAGTAAGAGGTGAGCTGTTGCTGCTGCCATACGGAGCGCATTTTTCCTTCCATGTCCTTGTATTCTGGGAGATTAGCCAGTTGCTGGAACTCGTCTATGCAGACGATAATCTTGATACCTTTTTCCTTTGCCAGCATTTCGGGAAGTTGCAGGATAGTCATCTTGTCTCGCTCTTGCGGTACAAACTTCTTGGCATCCTCCATCCATCGTTCCATCTTAGAAGAAGCACAAGCTATAACTTGACTGGCAAATGTGCGATAGAACTCAGCCTCTGAACCGATGCTAAAAGCATCTATGTAACAGACTCTCACGCTCTTGTCCTCATCAGCTAATTCACTCATCGCTTTCTTGACTAGCGACGACTTGCCCCATCGGCGTGGTGAGATAAGCATCACGTTGATATGAGAGGACAGCAATTGCTTCAGCAAAGCCCTGTCTTCCACACGGTCGATGAAATTATCGTTGGTAGCTAGCGTACCGAATTGAAATGGAGATTGATATATTGTCATATTCCTATGTAATTTGATGCAAAGTTACTAAATATTACCCAAAGGTAAATTACCCTAGGGTAATATTTAGCCTTTTGTAAAGGAACCGTAGGCTATCTTTTAGTAAGAAACTTATTACTAAGTTCTTCTTGGCATAAATATTACCAAAAGGTAAGTTACCCTAAGGTATTATTTAGAGATTTTAAGGATAAATTAAATAGTGGATAGTTGTTATCCTTTGAATTTACAGCCTTGAACTTACTACCATCAATAGATAAGTA
>URLG01000036.1 GCA_900548535.1 Candidatus Segatella intestinihominis
CCACCGCCGTCCCCTCAAACGCCTCTTTCAAGGCTCTCGCCATCGGACAGCTGCCGGTGGCGAAGAATCCGTGTAGGAATAATATCTTCTTCATGATCTAATTTTCAATGTCTTGTTTACTTTGTGTCTATTATCTTGTAGCAGAGATATTTGGAGGTACTAGCTTATCTTATATGTTGTAATCTAAATATTTCTTTCTGCTTTTCTATTTCTTCCTTAAGTTGCTGTTCTGTAGGAAGATATGTAAGATATTTTGAAGCAAATAATTGCTTGCTGTCGTGCAAGATGGAAAATCTTGCGATATCTTGGCTGGTTTCCGAACAAAGAAGTATGCCAATGGTTGGATTGTCGCCTTCCGTGCGTTTCAGTTCATCATACATTCTTACATACATATCCATTTGTCCTACGTCCTGATGGGTAATCTTGGTCGTCTTCAGGTCGATCAGTACAAAACATTTCATCAGGTAATTGTAGAATACCAGGTCTATGTAGTAGTCCTGGGTATCGGTGATGATGTGCTGCTGTCGCTCTACGAAGGCATAGCCTTTACCCATCTCCATCAGAAACTTCTGAAGATGGGTGATGATGGCACTCTCCAGTTCGCTTTCCGAGAAGCTCATGTCACGGGATAAGCCCAGGAATTCTGTCACCATTGGCGACTTGATGAACATGGCAGGTGAGTCTGCGTATCCTTTTGTAAGGGTTTTCATCTCGTTCTCTACCTCATCCTTATGCTCATTGCTGGTTTGCAGAAGACGATAATAGTATTGGGAGGCAACATTGCGGTCGAGGGTTCTTGTGCTCCACATTTGCTCTGACGACTCCTTTAAATACCATAGGCGAGCTTCTGCATCTGTAACTCTTAGAATACTCTTCAGATGGGTCCAAGTAAGATTTTGCACGCGCGCGTGCAAAATCTCACAATCAGGAAAATATTGGTATAATTGCTTGAAATAGGCAAGGTTACGAACACCATATCCGGAGCCGAACTCTGTTGTCAACTGCTGAGATATGGACTTGATTAGCTGTATTCCATAATCTGCACGCTGCTTGCCAAGTTGCTCTTCTTCAACAATACGCTTGCCAATTTCCCAGTTTGAACGTATCAAGACTTCGTTGATAGATTGATACGCCCTGTTTCTTGCCCTTGTGATGATGGTTCTGATATCATCTATAACATGTGCATCTATATTTATAATATTCTTTTCCATCTATATATATTTTTTCATTTCTTTTTCCTTACTTCCCAATGACCGCTATAGCCGCTAGCAACATACTGCCACCTTGAGTGCCATCTTGAGTGCCATCTTGAGTATCATCTTGAGTATAAGCCATGCTCAACTCCCATATTAGCGCAATATATCTGCAAAAATACAAAAAAATATTCAGAAAAGTGATCTTATGGATGGATTTTGTTTGCAGGGTGAACTTGATTTAACCTTATTTTATAAGATAGAGGGATGTTGAGCGATATTTTGAAAAGCCTAAATCCTTAATGACCTTAATGACCGTGACCTTAATGACCGGAAATTATAATTTTTCATAAAAAGAACATTATATGATACTTTTGCTTGTTTATCCCAAGAACATTTCTTATCTTTGCACGAAAAGTACAATATAATACACTACTTGATATGAAAATTCAAGAAGTAATGAAATTGCAGCGTAAGGCTTTGGGGATTACCCAGCAAGACCTCGCTGACATGTCTGAGATAGCCATTTCAACCATCAAGAAAATAGAGAGCGGTAAAGGCAACCCATCCCTATCGACGGTTGAAAAAATCATGGATATCCTTGGCATGGAGGTTAAATATGAGATTCGTCAAACCGTTTAAATATTACCTGTTTTTACCAATATGCTTCCAGAAGGAGCAAACAGAAAGATAGTCTGCAGAAGTTGGCGATTGGATGAGAAGGATTTCTTTGGACTTCTTCTGAAGATAGCAACCTATGATACGATAGGAGCCATAACAGTAAAAGAAGTAGAATCATGAAAGAATTAAATCATTGCCCATCCACCCTTGCAGATGGGTTTTCCATTTATTCTCCTACAGCTTGCAAAAAACTGTTTGATGGTCAGAAAGTGTCGCATTTGCTTAATTTTGAAATAGATGAAATCAGTAAGACTTCAGAGACCATGATAGCCATGAGACGTATCTCTGTTTCTGGAGCTCAGGAGAAATTTCCTGCAGTGATAGAGAATGGAATCATCAGAATCTCGCAGACGGATGAACGCTCTCGCTATATCCTGAAGCCTGCACCTTTGGACAACACGCTCTATACTAGGAAGCAGATTCCTGCTAACGAGCATCTTACCATGCAAATAGCTTCACAGGTATATGGTATCATTACTGCAGAAAACGGTCTTTGCTCTACCCCTCATGGAGATATGGTATATATACCATCAGCTATTGCCATCTTTCTTCTTTCAGGGTCTCAAAGGGGATGTTTGTCAATGCAGGAGAGGTGCTTGGGTTATCTGGAAGTTCCGGAAAGTCAACTGGCCCTCATCTGCACCTGACAACAAAAAAGGATGGCAAGGTGTTTGACCCTGTCATCCTTCTGAAGTATGTTCAATGCATTACAAAGTAGTGCTTGATTAGCATCATTGCTTCTTGCATTTTACCCAAATAGCTTCGTCACCTATAGACATTTTCATCTCTGAAACTGTAGATGTTGCAGTAATGATGGTATAAGAAGCAAATAGTTCACCCTCAACATATGTGTTTAGTGTGTTTCCTTTCAAAGACCATGTTCCTCGGCCTGTACCGAAATATCCAGACCCGTAATAAGAACCGTCAGCATTGAATGTGGCGTAAGTCTTTCTGAAAGGCCAGTCAACATAAGTGCCAGACTCCGATGTCTTTACTGCTGTCATCTCCCAGGTTCCCACAATCATAGACTTATCATAGTCTCCATTGTCAGAATCATCATCACTACTGCATGATATGAATGCAAAAGATGCTACCACAAGGGCAAGAAGGAAAAATAAATACTTTTTCATAATGTTACTTTTTAAATTAATAATATTTTTTCTATGTTTTGTTTTGATAATCCTGTTGATGAAGGTGACTACCAACCGCAATTATCGTCATAGCACTCATCATTCTCGATGCCTTCATACTCATCACGATCGCAATAACTACTATCATGATAGTCTTCGTAAGAACAATCATGGTCGCAGCAACAGTCATCATAACCATCTTCATAGCCACGAGCATAATTTTCATGGTCTGAGGTATTATTACCAGCGTTGCGATGCGCTTTCTTTTGGCTGTTTGAAACGCCGCTTGAAAATAAAAAATCGAATAGTCCCATACCTTTTTCTATTAATGTTTAACTTCTGGTGCAAAGGTATGAATTGATTGTGCAGTCTATCTGCACAATCAAAAGAATGTGCAAAAATGATAGAAAAAAAAGCAGAAAGAATTATTTCTTCCTGCTTTAATATGTTATTTGACCAATTATAATTGCCTTAATGTATCTACAAAGTATGCTTCTTTTGCTTTCATCTTTTCACAGAAGTCTGCATAAGATGTGGACGTATGACAAATCTCAATACCTAATATATATAGTGATGCAGATGAGTCCTTCAACCGTGATTTTGGAATTTTCTGCAGTCTCTCAGACAAAGGAGCTATAAAAACTCCTTTCGAGGCCTGTAAGTTAGTGATGTATGTGATTAACTGATGAAGGTCATCACGATTAACTTTTGAAACCTTTTCATAACTTTCAAGCTTCTTGTATTTTGCATCGAGAACAATATCATCTTTATAGAAATCTGGATAACGGATTCCACTATGATCTTCAAACAAATAGATGCCACCTTTATGTTTCTTGTTTTCAGGATGCTTGAAGCCCTCTTTTTGTAGAATGGTATTCATATACTCTTCCCAAAGCCAGGCTCCATCAAACAGAATACCGCAAATCTCCTCATCTGTTTCTCCGTACTTTACTTCTTCCATTCTTAGAATTTGTAAGCAAAGGCATTGCAGGGGCTGGTATTCCGTATAGTAAGGATGACTCTTATGTCTTAGGTTCTTACCAATAATTGCACTTCGCTCATTTTTGTTATATGAAGGAGTTAGTGAAATTATAGATTTTACATTGTCTATAGTTTCCTGGTCTAAACCTAATACGGATTGACCATATCTCTTTGACTTCATAAACTCAATTGTATGACGGATTAACTCTGTCATGTCATTGTCATAGGTATATTCACGAGTGGAGTATGCCACATTTCCTGCAAACGGAATGTTTTGGGCAATATGGCGTCCCCAGTCAATAGTACCTTTTAATTTTGCGTCATTATGTTTGAAGTTCTGATACTCTCTGTATATGCCCTGACGCATTGCGTTCTTTAGCAAGTGAGGGAACATAAACATGATAAAGTCAAATACATCCTCTTTTTCGTTGTTGTGATTAAGGTCAAAGAGATTGAATGAAAAGACCTTTTGAAGCATGTAATGTAAGAGATAGTCGTCGCGTCCTTCGTCAAAGCGGGATTTAATTTTTATCTGCAGGTTTCCAACACCGATAAACCCCATCACATTTCCTGTGGTAATACGTACCTTTGCAGAGTCACTTGTATTTAGAATGGTCATAACAGAAGCTTCACCGACTTTATCGTCAGAATCCTCTATACTATAGGGAAATATTAGCAGATTCTCATTTTCATGACATAATTGAGCTATTGTCTTGTCGGCAATAGGGAATAAAGCTGAGACATCTTTACGAAGAAATATCCCAGCTTTCACCTGTCCAATATTATTGTCTGTTAAGTTAATTCTCATCGACCAATTCGTTATCATTAATATTTGAGTTGCTTTCTTTGGTATCGAAGTAAGCATTTCTCAACTTCTCCATGATTTCTTCTGATTTGCGGAAACCACGGATATATTCTCGAAGCAATGGTTCGATATTCATATTCCACAGCTTTTCAAAGTTTCCACCATTATCACCCAACTTTAAGAAGTATGATGGTCCAACCTGGTAGGCAGGTCCAAGCCCTTCAATCTTGGATATCTCATTATTCAATCTTACCATAACATTCTTTGCCTTAGTGGCACATTCGAGTTTGTCGAGCATAGATTGTGTATCTTCTGGCTTTATTTCCTTCCAAGTGAATCTGCGACGCATAGCAAAGTCCATGCTCTCGATACTACGGTCTATATCATTCATTGTACCAAGAATGAATACGTTTTCAGGAATATAAAATCCTTCTGCAAATGCATCTGTTTCAGGGACAAGGTTCTGATATTGAGTCTTTACTCGAATATCTTTCTTGCCTCTATAACCAGGGTCAATAGCGTAGAATAGTTCACCAAATATTTTTGAAGCCTCTCCACGATTGATTTCATCAATGATGAAAACAAAATCTTTTTTGACTACGTTACTTGCTGTTAATGTTGAAATGTTCTTTTGTTTGTACACTTCTTTAAGTACAGCCCAGTAAGCAGAAGCATGACAACCTCCGATAGCATCCCTTACTGCATCGCTAATGTTTGAAATATTGTTCAAAGACTCTGTTGTAGTAAATACTTTTGCAAGTTTTGCCAATCTGTCAAAAGAAACGGTATAAGTACGATTACTACTAGTTCCAGGAGTTTTCAGTTCTATGTTATTAAAGTCTGTAACCTTAACCACTTCCATGGATTTTCCGTTTGTTTTGAGCTTAAATTCATTCAAATCACCATTATTAATTTTATCAATAACTGTATTATATTTATCATTCAGTGATTTTTCTTCCGATAACTCAGTGAGAGTTTTTTTGCTGTCCTCCAAATTCTTGATAGCTTTTTTGCAAAACTCTTTAAAAATGCCATCTTTACGCTCAAATCCCATCTGTCCATCAGACATCATAATAGGTCGGAGCCCTTCTACAAAATCAGTATAGTCATAAGAAGGATGAAACTGCACAAAGCACATTTCGTCTTTACCACATCCCATTTCTTTTGCTATGGCCTGTGCCATAAAGGTCTTACCTGTACCAGGAGCACCTGTCAGAACTAAGTTCTTGCTTTCTTTAAGCAAGTCAATATATTTTTGATACATCATAGTGCAGTCTATTTTTGTTTCAACAAGATCATTTTCATTATCTTCCTTGTCAGTATCTGTGTTTTTTAATAATGTCCTATTATAGTACCACAATACCGTTTGGGCAGTAAGTGGCATACTTTGAATACATCCATTATTCTTTATTTCGTCATTGATGGACAAAATCAATTCATCCTCTTTCTCAATCTCTGGAATAACGTATTGATCCAGTAATTCGTAAAAATGAACAAGCTTCAGACCAGCCTTTCGTGGCTTAACTTCTAAAAGCTTGCATAAATTCTTATATACGTCATTTTTATAAAAAGTATATTTCTGAGGATTATGGAATGTCAGGAAACAACTGATAAGTCGCTCATCACACATTGCACTCGTATGATTGGTAAATTTTGCTTTGATCTTATCATCCCATAATGTTTTGCAACTTTCAGTAAAGTATTCAACTCTTTCTTGCAGAAGGGTGTTTTCATCAAACAGTGCTCTAAAGAGTTTTCTATACTCTTCTGGTTCATATTTCACAAAATTTCTAATTGCGGTAATCTGTGAACTAAAACATAGATTCTTAAATTCCAGTGAATTAATCTCTTTAGAAAAATCTACAGCATTAGGGTCTGGGTGTCCATTTTGTCTGGACACCAATTCCCATTTATATAATTCTTCTAAGTTAGAATCACCATTTAATCCATATTGGATTTGGTGATTCTTGAATAATGTAACTATATCTCTTAAATTCATTTCGTATCTTCTATTGCTATATCAAATTTAATATCCTTATTACGATAGAGATAAATCTTTGTATCGTAGGTTATTGTTTCTACTTCAAATCGTTCGCCATTTGGCTGTCGGGCGATGTTCCACTCGTTGATGAAACCTCCATCTGGATAGATAGAGAGCTTCTTGTTACCACAAGTAATTGACAAAACACGCCAATGGGTGAGGGTACGCTTAGGAACGGAAACGACAGGGAGTAAATGACCTTCTATGTTCTGATCATATTTGAGGTCATCTATCCATGCATTTGTGAAGTTCGTCAACCATTTGTCGCGCACTTCAGAAGATGGCATGTTGGTGCATATCTTGTTTGCATTGCCCTTGTCGTCTCTGTAGGCTTCAACCTTGTACTCGATATCGAAGTTTGAACCAATCTGTTTCACAATGTGCCAGACGGTCTGTAGGGTAATGATCATACCCATGATACTCTTCAGATGTTCGTCCTGATAGCTAATCTTCAAATTGCCACCGTTCTGCTTAGCATAGGAAATGAACTCATCAATGAGACCATTCGATTTTGTCTGGAGAATTTCACCCAACTGATAGGTATGAATCTCCTTGAACTCATCACCTGCCAATTTCAACAGCATGGCCGATGGTTTATAAGACAAGTCCATAGACTTCGCAGAAGCAATAGGATTATCCGTGCGAACAAAGAACATGGTGTCGTTGCCCCATTGAGCATTCAGTTGTGCATGTTCCTTGCAACTCATGAAGTAAAGGCTGCCGTCAATGTAAGCAATAGGGTAGAGTCCTTTGCTTGCCCAAGGATTCTTCATCTTCTTGACATCGCTTCCTTTAGCCCATGCTTTGATCTCACGGCACATTGCCACAACAGGTTCCACTATTGCAGTCTGTTCCGATTCCATCAGACAGAAAGTCGTAGTCTGGCTCTTTATCACAAAACGATTCATGAACTGAGGTTGCCATCCGTTTTCTCTATCCTCATAATCCCATTCGGCATAGTCATTGTCAGCAAACAGAACCAGTTCTTGATGGGATGCAGCAAATGCCTTCTCCAAGTCGTATAATGTGGTTTGTGATGGTGAAGTACCAGGGAACGCATCCTTGATGTTTTGAGGAACGGTATCACCCACCTCTTCCTCTTCTTCTATCCAAGCCAAAGCAGCATCTACATCAACGAACTTGGCATATCTGAGTGTAAACTTGTCGAGGAGCATATCCTTTGATTTCTTCTCACGAGCTTCCATCAGGAGTTTCTTCGTTGCCTTGATAACATCCTTCATTACCTGAATGTTAGCCATTTGGTTAGCATAGCCAGCTCCTCCTGGATTACAGTCGAAGATACAGAGATGACCGTTTGGCATGATGGCGAAGTCAACGGCTCCACGTTCTTTGCCCAGAATGTCCACCAAGGTCTGAGTGAAGGCTATACCCAATGTGAAGAGCAGGTTCTCTTCCTCATCACGGTTAGACATCCATTTGTTCTTTCCCTTATGGCGAATACGAATCTCGCTATAGTCGGTCTGTATTGTGTCGCCAATAATCACATTGCGCTTCACCTTTGTTGTGTCATGTGAGCAACCGCAAGCCTTGCGCATTTCCTTACCGGTGATGGCGAAATGGAATTTAGGCTTCTCTGGCTTTCCTTCCTTCTTTTCAGGCTTTATATTGTTAAACTCATACGGGAACTTCAAAGGCTCATCCTTGTCTGCAACATCTTCTTCCAATACGGTACGTCCACATTTAGGACAGAAGCAATATCCATATCCCTTACCTTCGTTGTAATAGAGAATCTTGGCATTGCCAGAGTCACTATTAGGGCGAACAGAGAAAAGATGAGGTTCCGTCACATCGTTTGCCCAGTCGTCAGCATCAATCAGCTGAGCACTAACTCGTGTATAGACATTACTGTCCATGATTCGGGTCTTGTCCTCATTCATATCTGGCATGAAACCAACTGGCTGAATCAGTTCCAGTCCATAGTTATCATTTACCGTCCATTTAATTTGATTACTGAGCGTAGAATCATTAATCACCGTCTTGTCACTGTTTCGATAGATGGTCTTGTATGTTTTGTGGTTGTCATCATACATGTTGGTGATTTCAATACCACGAACGATATATACTACACCATCCACAGCCACGCTGTTGCCCGGCGCATACTGGGCGATGGCATCACGCAATGAGTAGGATGGATTGGATGATGTCATAGGAGTAAAGAAGTCTTTCTTGCCATTGCTGTTCAGGTCGAGCGTGAGCACGTTGACCGGCATATTGGCATTCGGAGTGAAACGACTGGTTGCCCAGAAGTTCAACAATCGCTTATACAACACCTCTATATACTGCATTTTCAGCTTGATGCGGAATTTGTCCGTGATAGGACCACCTCCCGAAAATGCAGTCTTGTAGTCTATCAGTTTGTTGCGCAGTTCAGAATAGCAACGCTCGTTGATTTCCTGAGCATTCTTGACCACCTGATTGATTTGATCATCATAGACCGTACCACTCAAAAGTTTCATCAAGTCCTCACGTACCTCTGGTTCAAGTTGCTTGGAACATAGAATGTTGAATTTCTCATACATTGTTCCCTTTGGATCGCCAAGCAGGTCGTTAGGGTCGGCATTACTTGAATTATCCTTCACAAACTCAATCTTGCCGTTGATTACCTTCACTTCAAATGGGGTATAATAGTCTGCTACCTTTTGTGTCAGGCGTCCACCATTGGCACCTTCGGTAAACACGCCAAAGGCACGAACAAGGAATGAGTTAACATGACGCTGAATCACCTGAGGACTCTTCAAATCTACCGATGGCACTCTTACTGGTCGGCTGATAATCTTATCTATAGGATTACTCAATGTTCTAAGACCTATCACGTCTGAACCACAAAGGGTTATACAGGCACTACGAACCTTGTTGTTACGTCCGCTTCGACCAGCACGCTGCTTATAGTTCGCTGGCAGAGGAGGAACACTCGATAGCAATACTACCTCCAGGTTACCCAAGTCCACACCCATCTCCATAGTTGTAGAGCAGGCAAGGATATTGATGGTATGATCCTTGAACTTTGACTGCAATCCACGAGCCACACTCTTATCTACCTGAGCAGTATGCTCCTGCTGTACAAAGAGATTTGGGAAGACATGAATATCCTCCAGACGGTCTGAGAATACACCATCTGTTCCCCAAATGTTATGGTTCCAAAGTAAGGCTCTATGCGTCTTAGCCCAGGATTCTATAGTCTTCTTGTCTCCTTCCTTTGCTGAACCCTTATAGTATGGGAAAGCCTCCCATTGCTCATGCAAATCCTCACGTAATTCTACAGGTGTAGTACCTTCCAAATATGGAGAGAAACGCTTGAAATTGTTTCCGATAGGGCGCAGGCAGACTGCATGGCGATTACCGTCTGCTTTGGTATCGCATAGATAAACGTCATCATAGAGCTTGAAGCAGAGGTCATTCAGATTGAAACGAGGCGCATTGTCTTTTTCATTGACAAAGTGTCCTGTATCATCCAGACGCTGACCCACCTGCAATATCTTATACTCATCGCCAGTCAGAGTTTCCCAAAGAGAATCTATTACGGCTGAAATCTCATGGAAATACTGACGCTGAGCATCGTTCATGGTCAATGTGTTGTCATCACGTGCTATCAGCGCACAGAGATAACGCACAATACGGGCTGTTGAAACCTTGCCTTCTTCCAGTTTAGGTTTGTTAAATGGACGACGGCGAGGCTTCTCTGTAGCAAAACGTACCGTTGAGAAGATGTCTATCTTGTCATTTCCTGGAATGCGAAGATAGAAAGACTGGTTGCTTCGTACCGTATAGTCGAGATAAACCTGCATCAGGTTTCTCCAGTCCTCTTCTGTAATCTGGTTAGCTGGGTTGTCCAGCAAATCATTGAAGTCTTCTACAGCCTTTGGCAACTTGATTTTATCCAGTTGAGGATAGCATGTTTCAAACAGACCCAATGTTTCCGGAGATGCTGCCGATGCAGGACGATGTGCCAAATACATCACCATGATACTCTGGATATACTTGTCGATGATTTCATCAGATGGAAGTCCGTCTTCCACCTCATCGCTATCACCCGAACGCTTCACGAATACGGATGCAAACACCGGACAGTATGGATCATTTTTCAGAAGTTCTGCTATCTCTGACCAGGTCATATACTTGCACGACATCTCCTCCAGCTGCTTCTGAACCACCTTAGGGTCAGGCGACTGGAGATTGGTGATAGCAGGAACATACTTTGCGGCATCCAGAGGATTAGCAACGATAGCAGCAGAAAGTTGTGCCAAGGCTGCCTCCTTTGTCAGACCACTTGCCTTCCTGCGGCACAGTTCATGGTATATGGTACTGTTGAACCACATACGTTCCTGTTCCAGATTCTGTTTCAAGGTTGCCTTTGCTGCAGCCTGACGGCTATCCACAAAACTGATATATTGCTGACCATCATGAAGCACGATGCCACCTGTCTTTGAATCGCCTTTGTCCAACTGGTCAAGGATGCTTGGAGCCATCATACGGGAGATGAAGTCGGCAGAGAGACGGAACTTCTGCAGGCGGTTGTCTTCCATATTACCGTTTGCATCACCTTCCACATCCTGGTCTGTATTGTGGTTCTTGGTCTGTTTGGCATTGCAGTAAGGACAGCATCCCTGAATGTTTCCAACAACATGCCAACTTCCTGTTTCTTTTTCGTCGGCAGGAGTCAATGGTTGAAGTTTGCCTCCAGGAACCAAACGGAATTTCACGTTACCGTCTCCCTTCATGTTCTTTTCATTAGAGAGTCCGAAGATGGCATACTTATTTGTTGAGTTGTCATTACTTTCTGCCATGTCGAGGTCGAACATATCACTATCATCAGTTGCGATGGCCTCGTAAGTCCAATCCTCAGTATTGACAGAAGCGAGTGCTACATACTCGCCGCAATGCTTGCATCGGCTGAGTTCCAGCAACGGAGCTTCCTCGATAGGAGTCAATGACAGAGCATCTTCACCAATCTTCTTTCCGATTGCGTTTTCTGTATATATCTTGAAAGAACCATCAGCAAACTCATTCAAGCGGACAAAAAGTCCGTTGTTAGGGACACGATAGAAGTAGTGTACCTTCAATTTACATACAGGCATCTTCAGTCCTTCTTCCTTGCAGCGGTCTTCTTCACGCTGACACATCTCGTCGAGCCATTGCAGTTTCTGGCTGATAGATGCTTTCTCTGGATATAGTTCATCCAGAGAGATATAGTCAGCCTTGAATATCTTTCTCCAACGTTCTTCATCTTCACCCTTAGGAATTTCAGTTTCTCCGATACGCTTACCTCCAATAGCTTCCACCTGGTCAGCTCTTACGCCAGTGATACCGGCAATAAACTCCTTCAGTTCTCTTTCATCCTTCTCTTTGTCCTCACCATTTCCGAAGGTAGCAGATGATGTTGCAAAACGTACATTCTGTGCATCCACCTTGAAGGCGAGAAGCACTCGGCGAAGAAGCATCGCAAGTTCAGCTGCGCCTGCTCCTGTATAAGAGTGGGTCTCATCGATAGCTACCCAGCGAAGACTATGCTTTCCTGCAACAATCAACTTTGCATCGGCTCCTCTCAATAAGATGTATTCCAGCATGGTTGGGTTGGTCAATACGATATGAGGAGGGTTGTTGCGAACAGCTTTACGTGTATAGACCATGTGAGGATATTTCGAGTTCTTCAGCTCGTAATGTCCTTGCCCGTCAGGATCCTCCTTTACCCATTCATATTTGCCTCCTGTCACATGCTCTATGCGATGGCGCATTTTCTCTGCATCATCCGACTTGTCTGTATTCTTTGGTTCCATTTCTGGCAGATCACCATTATATACAGTGTAGGTCAGGCAAGTGCCGGTAGAAGATTCGGCAACCGTCAGAAGTTCTTCCAGACGCTCCTTCTGGTCTTCCATCAAGGCGTTGAGCGGATAGAGAAAGAGAGCCTGTATTTCATTTGGCAGTGCATTTTGTGAGAGGTCATGGATCAATGGCATCATAAAGCACTCCGTCTTACCAGAACCAGTACCTGTAGTCACGACTATCGACTTTGGTTTATCGTCTGCCGTTCTTTGTCTGAGCAATACATCCCAGCATTTATACTGATGCTCGTATGGAGAATATTTAAAGTTCCACAGTTTGCCCACCAAAGCCTTGGCTTCCTCAGCTTTCTCAGGCGCAACAGGGATATATGAGTTCATGCATTGAACTACAGGCACGGCATTCTCAGGCGCAAATAGATTGCCGATAAGAGTCTTCATCTGCTTGATGTACGAGCGCTGACTGTCGTTGTTTGACTCACCGCACCACATCGCAACGAGGGCTCTTTCCACCGCTGTTCTATTGTTGTTATATAGTTCAGAGAAGTTCATAATCTTGTTATATTTCTTGTCTATATTTCGTTATCTATGTGTATATTAAACTTTTGCCAGTCAAATCCAGACTCTTCGGCAAAGCGGAGCAGTCCTTGTTTGTCTTCTGGCGTTAATGTGCCGTTTCTCTTTTCGAGTAAAGGCTCATATATTTCCGATACGACCTTGTCCCTTTCCATATTTCTCAATGGTTTCATCAGGAAGAAGTATGTTCCATAATGATTTGCCACTTCGAAACATTTCAGGAGGGATTCCGTAACTGATTCCTCGATGTCGTCCCATGCCCATGGATCATTGTCGATATCCATTCCCAGGTTACATTGCAGATTTTCTGTCGTACTGATGTTTTGAAATATCACACCCGTACTCTTTGAGTCTGTATCTTCATCTGGATTGATAGGCTCAGGTTCAGACTGCTCGTCATAATTCCAATATAGAGCTTGTTCACCTTTCCATGAACTGTGCTCCTGATCATTGCCGAAACATACTACCAGACTTTCTGGAGCCATGACATCGAGTAGCTTTCCTACATAGTGATTGTCATTTCGCCAGGCATTCAATGCAGCTTCACCTACCGATGGATTACCAGAGATATTGATGAAGTCCTGCGAATAAATACTACGCAGATTCCTGCATTCGTATGCCTGAAAACCTTTCTCGCTGAAGTCATTCAGCTGAACCCTGTCTTTGAAGATGTATGGAAGATTGAGCGTTTCTTCATCATTCAGATACTCGATAATCTTGCCATCAAGCATGACCTCTTTCAATAGGGTTGGTCGATAGACATCTACTTCATAGTAGCTTTCATCTTCTCCGTACCTGACTGGTAGTGTAGGGGAGAGAGGATTTCCATCCATCGGGATTTCATCTTGAAGTTCAGCCTCTGTTCCATCCACTTGTTTGTATCGAATGAGAGTCCGCTCGAAGTCTCGCTTGATTGGAGAAGCTTTCTCCATTCTTGGCAGATAAACTACGGTAAACAATAACGGCTTTCCTTTTACTGTTACCCTTAGTGTCACCTCACCATACGGAGGTTCATCCAGCTTTGTCCATTCGGTATATCTGCCGTTTTCTTGCTTGAATTCTATCATTTCTGCCTCGGTTTCCTCCTCTGGCTGAGCATGGAGAATATCATCCTTGGTAGCAAAGTGGCGAACGATCACATCTTCCCATCCAAATATCAGTGGAAGTTCATCTACCTCATATTCGTCGCTGATGTCTGGATCGTCTATATAATAATGCTTCACCTTTCCGCCACCCACATATCGGATGGTGTCGGTATAAAGCCTTGTAGTAACCTGGTCATAGCCAATGCGGTTATACAGGTTGATTTCTTTTCCTTGATCATCCACGAAACTAACGCAATCATAGATGTAAATCCAGTTCCATGTCTCGGTGGTACCAAACTTCGGATCACGGAATCGCTTGCGATACACATCTTCGGTAATGGTCTCATCCTTCAGTTTGCAGCGGTTTGAAAATAGAAGTGCCGTTTCCTTCTGAGTATTCTGGGTAGAAGACCATGTTTCCCCATAGTCTCCATGTCGCCAGAGTTGGATGTATTCTGATGTATTTTGTGTTTGAGCCAGATATTCATTACCATCATCATCCTTCACCACGATTTCAATCTTATCAAATCGTGATGTAGGGATGTTTTTAATCTGTACTCCTTTTTCTACGCCAAAGGCAACAAAGTCGTTCACGCTGTGGTTCAGATAGGTGATGATAGGATTTTCCATGGTCGATGGTTCTATCACCTCATCGCCTCTTTTGAACCTTATATATATAAATAGGTGTAATTGCTTCTCCGGGTTTGGCACGCCCCAGAGATGCACACGATCATAACGCAGATACTGGTGCAGACCTCCACCTACCTCCTCTGGCTTCAGCCAAAGGTTGAGTCGGCGTGTCATAAAGGTATAGTCTGGCGAGAATATTACTTGCCATTCGAAACGGAATTTTATCTTCAATATTTCATCGTTGGCAGCCTTGATGGTTGCCACGAATCGGTTCACGTCAGATGCTGCATCCTTCAGATCGTCTTCATGGAAGGGCATTTCTCCGTTCAGAATCTCCTTCATGTATTCATAAAGGGAATGCTGGCGCTTGATACTCTCTCTGAATGCTACAGCTCTTGATGCTTCATCCAGATTTTCTAATGTATAGTTCTCGCCATGATAGATACGGCAAAGTCCTTTCAGGAACTTCATCTTGTCATGACGGTTCAGCTCATGCTGTATGGCAAGACCACCAAGCACATAGATGGAGTAGAGCCATCGCTTCTGTCCGCTATCATCCTGATACAGATAGCGTTTCTTGCTGATGCCTGAGTTGGACCAGAGTGTTTCAAGATCCAGATTCTCTATCAGTTGGTTCCTGTTGCCACTTTGGTATTTGCGCTTATACCATTCTGCCATATAGACAATGGTTGATGTGGCATTTTCGGGCTTTGCCAATGCTGCTACTCCACAATCAGACACAATAGCGCTTAGGCAGACTTCAAGTTCATTGAAATCTGCCTCCGACAATCTCAGCTTCCATACGTATGGATGGCTGGTGTCTAACGATGCTATTTTGTCTGCAAGCTTCTTGCCTAGTCTTGTTTCCATATTTTAATTTCTTTCTTGATGCCTCGGTATGCTTCACGCAAATCCCTTAACGGTTGTTCCGAATCCTTGATATGATGAATCATACTGTGGCAGTTGCTGCATAGCGGTACCAGATTCTCCAGAAAGTCCTTGGGTACGCCATCGGTCTCGTATGTGGAAATCATCCTTAGATGATGCACTTCCATGAAGTTGGCACCCAGTTCTCTGCCGTATGTTTCCTCAAAATCCATTCCACAGCATTGGCATTGGTAGCCATACTTGTCAAGGCACATCTGGCGGAGCTGAGGATTGCGCCTTATCACATCCATCTCTTTCAGAATATGTTTCCGTTCGCCTTCGGTTTCTTCCCGGAATGATGGAGTAGAAGGTGCTGATGGTTCCGCATCAGATGACAAATTCTCTATGGCAATCTTTGTTTTGAATAGATTGCGGAATGCTTTTGATTCCAGGAACCCTGACCATGTTTTCAGATGTAAGGAATACCTGTTGTCAGCAGCATTGTCTTCTGTTCTCATCAGTCCGTCTATTGCCATGTCATGGCGTACTCGATCATAGTAGTTATGGTCGAGCTGTGTATAGATGCTTTCAAAGTTTGGTGACTCATGCTTTCGTATGAAGTCAGCCAGTTCCGATTCGGTGAATCGGGCGAACTCCTCTGCATCGGGCCTGCGTTTCAGATATTCTTCCACGTAAGCCTTGCGAATGGATGCTGGTGTAGGTATCTCTTGTTTCATAGCCTTCTTTCTTGTCTTTCCTGTTTGCATTCTGTTTGCAAAATTTGTTTTTAGAAGCAAAACTGCAAACGAAACTGCAAACGAAACTGCAAACGTTCATTTTTTTATTCTTCTGTATTTCACGTTGTTAGCTTTGCTATCGTCTGTTTTCAAAATAGCATTTTCATCTACTAATTCTGCAAACAGACGCGATACCTTAGCCCTGTCTTTTTCAGGCAAGTTCAGCAATTGTCGTGCTTCTGAATTATTTATTGTGTCAATGGAATCCAAGTAGCGTAGGATAGCTTCTTTTTGTCTTGCCTTCTCCTGTTTCTTAGTCTTAACATATTCTATCTTGTCATCCATGTTTTTACGCTTACTTACATGAAGAATGTATGATTTACCAGAAGTCTTGCCTGATGGCTCAATGAACTCTAAATCGCAAAGTTTGTCAAGAATGCTCTGCAGACGATAATGACTGAAGTTTGGCTTATTTAACAACTCCGAAATCTTTATCTGCTTGTGATTTACAATTTCTGAAAGTACCAATAATTCATCCAATTTCATTCCTTTTCCTACTTGATTCTCGTAAAGTAGTGATAACTCTATCAGTTTTTCTGATACAACATCTGCTTTAATACGAAATATAACAGAATTGTCCGTTTCTTCTGGTTTGGGTAAGGATTTTCCTTTTTTTAGAAGGTCTGTAAATATCTTATCGAATCCACTGCCTGCTTTTTCTGCAAGACCTATCTCACGCAGAATATCCATAACATTAGGATTGCGTGGATTGGTCTTTCTCAGATAATTCTCAACAGTAATACCTTCTGGGAAAGTTCCAGGACTTTCTATTTCCAAATACCTACCATCGTCATATTTGCGTATCTCAACTATCTGCTGTCTGCTTAAACTTCTATGTGCCAAAGCATTGATGAGCAATTCACGAATGACGATCTCAGAATAATCTTCAACATATTCTCTAAATAGTCCAAAGACATATTCTTTTTGCTTGATTTCTGCCCTTAGTTGTGCAAAACATGCTTTAGCCACTTCTACTATATTGCCTTTATATTCGTATGGCTTATAGGTACCATCTGAAAAATAGTGAATATACTTCACCTCATAGTATGGTAGCTCTCTTAAGGCTGTCTGATTTCCAATGAATAATAATCCCGTAGTTGTCGGTAAAGGTTCACCATCTTCATCTTTAGTCATTCCAAGAGAGTCAAGCAAATCTTCTTTCGATTTATCCAAGTACGGACTATCAGCATTTTTAGCCTCTATCATATCAACTAGATTTGACAAACGTTTTTCGTCAATCCATTCTCCTGAGATATGCCATGTTTTTTGGTCATATACTATCAACCCTTTTTCTGACATGATAGTGGCCATTTCATATGGTTCAATAGGACGATTACCATCATTACTACGAATTAAGAACTCTCCACGACTTGTACGATGAAGTTGTGTTGAGAATGGTATTTCTAACACCAGCAAGTTTTTCCCTTCTACATTTATTTTGTGTGGAATAAGTGTAATTGTAGGCTCTGTTCGGTCTTGTACTTGGTGGATAAGGTCGAATACCTTCTTCTCATCATATATGAAATTTTTGTTAATCTCCTTGCTGTCATCAACAATGCCAATAAATAAAAAACCGCCTTTATTGTTGGCAAATGCGACAACATCTCTTGCTGTTTCATCATATTTTGGAGCAAAGTTCTTTAATGATTTTCCAAATGTCATTTTGTCCTCCAACTGCTCCTTGAAGTCCATGATATCACATTCACCTCGTTCAAGCAAATTGTAAAACCATTGTATGCTAAGTTTTGTTAATTTCTTCATATGATATTTCTTCTTTAATGAATTGTAATTATGATTTCTCCATTATCAGTACCACTTTTGATACTTCCTAACTGGTACTGGAGTTTATCTTAGTTGGTACTGGAGTATCAAGTAACTGACACCTTAGTAACACTTATGTGGTACTGAGAAGGTACTTTGAAGGCATGAATCAGGCACTCCAATTGATGTGTTCCTCGTATTTATCGAAGTCCATTTTGGAGTCTGCTCCTACCTTTTCAAGCATCAGTTTTATCACTTCCTGCTCCTCAGGTGGAAGAAGAATGTCACCACGTCTGCGCTTGAAATATTGGTTGCGCCCGAAGTGGAGGATGAGGGTAGTCATGAACTGGTCATACTGCTGTGGGTACATCCGCTTTTGGAAGTTGGTGAATCCTCTGGCGAATATCACCGGCTTTTTATCCCGATAGTATGTACATGTCTCGTCCTTGCTGCATCTGACGGGATTGATCAGACGCAGATACTCTGCATTCTGCTCCATCATCATGGAGTAGGCTACCTGATGCAAGCAGGTAGCTGCCATAGGGCAGCTGCTATGCTCACACACAGGATAGTTTATCGGTAAAGACGTATATTCTTTCTTTGGCATAATCTACTTTGTTTTTGATACCATTGTTCTTAAAAATGCATTCAAGAGGGACTTAGTCCATCGGCTTAATCATCTTCTCGATAAAGGCAATCTCATCGTCGGAGAGATTGTACTTCGAGTAGAGCTGGCGGTCGATGTCAGGAATGCTTTGGCTCCAGTCGATGTCGCTGTTTGACGTAAAGTCTTGGAGAGGGACAAATGCAAACTTGTCAGGTGAAATATCCTGAGATGTTATGGTTTGCAGCATCAAAAATCTTAAGATTTTCGTCTTTATATACTTTTGCAAATTCTCTGCTTCAAGTAAGTTGTCAAATGTTCCTCCAACAAGATAACTTTGTGTGCAAATATAATTAGGCTCTAGAATCCCCATATATGAAATTACTCTGTACATTCCATTTTTGTCAGGAATACCTGCATGTTCACAAGTTGCTTTTGAAAAAATGACTTTATACAAATCAATCCACTGCGAATTCTTTTTTACTTCTTCTCTTGTTACATAGGTGGTTTCTCCACTTGATTTTAATATAACAGCATTTGGAAAATATTTACTAGTTCCTCTAAATGTTGTTATAAAGCCAAATGGAGTTTGGCCACTAACCATAGAATTCAACTTTAAATCACTTTGTGAGTTTATTTTTTCAATAATCGAAAGTGAACTATTGTTACGTACGAAAACACCATGTTCATTAAGCTTCCTATAATTTGAAATTGAACTTCCATGGAATCTGTTAGTGAAAAGACAATTTCCATTATACATATAATTCCACAATAGATAACATATACCACCAGAAATATCTACCGTAGGAAAACAGTCTTTGGAATCAACAAAATCGTAAATATATTGTAATCTACTGTCATTTAGCATACTTTTACGAAATTGCTCTAATCCTCTACCACCAGTAAACCATCTAGATGGCATAATCATAGAAATAAATGAAGGGCTTAATTTTCTGGCAATATCAAAGAATTGATTATAAATAGGAATACCATAATTATCTTTTTCCTTGCCAACATTTACTTGATACGGTGGATTTCCCACCACAGCATTAAATTTCATTTCTTGCTTACTTGATTTTTTCTTCCAGAAACCAGCAGACTTCAGATCTTTTACGAGTCCTTCTTGGTCTTTAGAAGCACGTTCGATTAATTGTACGTTTTTGATATTCGCTTTTTGATCAACTTGACGGAAGCCAAAGAGGGTGCGGTGAGTAATTCCCTTAGCCATAGGAGTATTGCAGATAACATACATATTGTTCTCCACTATATCATCCCATACCACTTGTTCTTCCTGTACGCTGACCGTCTCTTTGTCGATGCATTCCGCCTTGATGTATTCATCCAAGCGGCGACGGAAGAGAGAGTAGGTGACATAAAGAGGGTAGAGACCAGTCTTTGAATTGATCTCCAATATCTTTGTCTGAACCTCTCCTGCAAGGTCAACATTGTCAAAGAGTTGACGGGTTACATCGCCCTGGTCAACATAACGAGGTGTGTCAAGCATTCCGGTCTTTTCGTCAAAACTTTCGTCATACCAGCACCAACCACCAATCGTGTCACTCATGTGCATATTCACTACACGCCAAGGAGTAAGCACTGTCTCCTTATCTGGATTGCGGAAATAAGAGAAAATCTCCGTAATCTGACGGATGCGCTCATCTATATGCATAAAGTCAGCCTCACGGGTAAGGGCACGATATTTCTTACCCGCTTCCTCGAAACGGGTAGCATTGAAGCACTTACGAATCTTGTTGAAATCTTCTTTCGAGATTCCCTTCGGCATAAACTCAGTCCATGACTCATCCTTAATCTTTCGGGTGAAGTTGTCAACAGTCAGTTCATCCTTAGGGTCGCCAGCATCAGCACCACCATACATAAGCAAAGGAATACGGAGCGCAATACCACGGATATTGGTCATACGCTTTTTGAATTCCTCACGTTCCTCCTTTGCCTTCTCACGTCGGGCAATACGCTCAGCTTCTGCCTTCAGCCAATCCTCACGCTCTTCATCAGACATGGCTTCCCATTGCGCCTTAAACTCCTCATCCTTCTTCAGCTTTTCCTCTGCTTTCTTCTTGGCTTCAGCTTTCTTCTGGCGAATCTTTTCCTCCCATTCGGCACGCTGTTCATCAGTCATGTGGCTCAAATCAACGGTATCTTTAGCATCCTTACGCTTCTCGTCAGGAGCCTTGCCACCATTCTCACCAATATGATTGATGATGTCCGGATTCACCTTGTTCAACTCATCCTGGTTATAGAGACACGGGTCGTCAAAGCCCTTGCGTACCAGTCGGTCGATAAAGACGTTCTCCAACTGCTTGTAGATGTCGTTGACATCCATAGGGCTCATCTTGCCTCCATCCATAGAAAGAACAGGACAAAGCTCGATAAAGTCACGAACAGTCTCCTTGTCACGCATTTCCTGCGTCTTCTCTTCATCACCTTCTTGTTTTTTCTTTTCCTTGGCTGTTGCCATAGAAGAGAACTTGGCTGTTTCAGCCACAATCTTCAAGGTGCGGTCAGGGGCAAAGTCGAATACATAACATTCTTTCTTGATCTTACCATCAGGAGTCTTGTAGGGAGACTGCACACGGAAGATGGTCTGCATGTAAGTGGCAGCACGGTCTCCACCTTTCAGATAGAACACGGCAGTCCAAGGCGCTACAGTAACGCCTGTAGTCAGACGGCCACAGGATATGGTAATGGTAGAAGTCTTCTCAGGATTGTCGCCAATCGCTTTAAGTACCTTGTCGAGTGCATTCTCGTTCTGCTCATCAGTTTCGCTTCTACCTGCTACATTCACAACATCGAAGTGACGGAATATCTTGTGCTCTTTCAGTAGTTGCTCCAAAGCAGCCGCTTCGTTGACATGAGAAACTACCCAAAGCGTATGACGGAACATCTGGCGATATTCATTGGTAGAGAATGGAAAATTATTCTCAGCATCCTTCTTGCAGAGTAAATCCAAGAACTCAGATACTTCTGGCTCATGCACAAAACGGCCTTTAGCACCCTCTGGCATAGATGCATTGTCGGCTTTAGGATTACCTGTCCAGGTACGGAAGAATTCTGGGAACGAGAATACACCAGTCTGGTCCAGGATATTATCAATATTCTTGGTAATATCGTAGGTGAAGATATTCATCTTCGGCAGTTCGGCGTAAGGATTCTTCTCGTTGGGACGTTCTAAGTTCCAGTTATGCTTGGCAGTTTGCTCGGCAATATAGTCCCAGGTGTAGATTTCATCCTCTTTGAAATCCTCATAGAGATTGAAAGGAGTACCAGATAGATAGAGCATCTTGGTCTTCTCTTTCTTCAAGAAGTCCTGGATGACACCTTTGCCCAATGAGGTAAGTGTTCCCTCGTGAGCCTCGTCAATAATGATCAAATCCCAGTCGGTTTTCAGAATGTCTGCTTTCAGCATCTCGTTCTCCTTGGATGTGGAGTTTCCATTGCCCAGTTCCTTACCTGCATTTTTTGCCTGTGTCTTGCTGTTGACAAGTTCAGAGAGACGAATATATTGCATGGAGACAAAGAAGGCATAGTGATTGCCTGGAGTCTCGACAAACTTTTCTAAATTATAGTAGTTACCTACAGTCTCACTCTCATCGTCCGAACGCATACCGAAACCATAGGTTTTATGAATATCGCTGTTGCCTTTCACCTTAGGTTCAGAACTTTTGCTGCCCACAACCTGTTTGAAGGCTTGAAGCCAACTTTCTCCTACTACAGGGCGGTGGGTGATGATAAGGGTACGTTTTACATCCAGTTCTCGCATGAGCTGCATGGCACAGATGGTCTTGCCGAAACGCATCTTGGCATTCCAGAGGAACTGTCGATATTCTGGAAGAACTTCATAATGGTATTCACCGCGTCTTCCACTTCTTTTACAGAAACGCTCCTTCGCTTGGTCGATTGCGTCCCTTTGCTCAGATCGAAGAGTGATAAGGTCGTCGGCAAACAGGTCATCCTGCATGCCGGTCTTTATTTCTTCAAGGGTTGAGTACGTTGCCATAATTATGTTTGTTATTTGTTATTATTCGTTGTTTACTAACGACTCGAAGGTCTGTTTGATAGCCGACTTGTCGTGAAAGTCTGTATTACTCAGCGTTGCCTTCTGGAGATTGATACCTTTAAGGAAGTCTTTGATATGGCAGAACCGCTCAAAGGGTGGATATTCTTTGTGGATTAATCGATCTCTCTCAGCATCCAATTTTTTCTCGGCTTCTGGAGTTCTGAATATTCCCAAATCAGACTTTTTCTTTTCAAAGTCTTGAATGATCCGTTTTTTCTCTTCTGAAGTCAACTCCTTTGGCGTATGCCCTGGAAGTCCGTATGTCAATCCATCCATTTGCCACACATTCCAGGAGATGATGTAAGCAGCACCTGGCATCATGCGCATCTTGTTCTGGTTGAACTTCTTTTCACCAAACTGAGCGATATAATGCTCTTCGAATGTAAAGAAGAGAGCTTCTCTGGCAAGTAGGAGGTTATCGCCTTGCCATTCGAAACCGTATGTTGCACGGAGAGCAATCTTAGCCCAAAGAATCCAATCCTTGGAATCCTTCGTGTTCTCAGAAACGATTCGGAGTTTACGGTCGAGCATTCCTATGCGATATTTCACATTCTCGTTATACTCACCAGTAACGGCATCATATCTGTTACAGAGGTATGGAGCTTCGCCACAGGTAATCTCCAAACGGGTATCTGCCACGTAGTCTTTCCAGGTTTTACCTTCTGGAAACTCAATTTTCTCCTCATTGTTAATCCACTTCTGAGGGCTTTCAGGGTCGGGCGAATTGAAGAGTCTTTCTTTTCTTCCGAACCATTCTTCATCAATGAGATTGTTCTGTGCATTACAAATCCATGCAGGAGTAAACACCTCTGCCTTATCCTTGGCACGTTGCGTCTGTTCTTCTTTCGACTTCACGGCACGTGGTCGGATAATCTCCTGGTAATTGTCTTTCTCTTCAGGATACTTTTTGACCAATACATTGTATTGCTCCTTCGTAATTACCTTGCCTTCTTTTGAGGCATAGGATGTGATCTTGTCGAGCGTGATAGGTGCAAAGAAAGTAAAATCCTCTCCGTAGTCAGCATACGAATCCGTAGCCCAGTAGATATTCTGCTGGGTGGTATGATCTTTCAGAAGATTCATACATACCTTCTCTCCGTAGCTGTGGAGGAGTTGGTTCTCACTTATGTCTGCGTCATTTATCATTGTCTTTGCAAAATTATCATTCTATGTTGCAGTCTTTCTGCACTATTGAATATTTTTTCAATAAATTCTCAATTTTCTCAGCAATTTGCCGTCTCAACCACTCTGGTTTGAGTACTTCAACCTGATTTCCGTATGAAAAGATGCGTGCTTCAAGTTCCTTGTTGGGACGAACCGTGAGTTTAATAATGCGCTGTTCTTCGTCTTCAACCTCTTGTGAAGGATGGATTGGCTTGTTCACCACATAGGGGAAACGAGCATCGTCAAACTTCAATAGCACTTCCTCTGCTACAGGATGGTCTTCAGGTAATGTCACTCCAACTATGTCCTTAAAATACTCATTGAAGTCTATATCCGTATTGGGGATAAACGGCACATTGGCACGTGAAAACTTCACGATACGGTCGAGTGCTTTGTTGGTGATGTAATTGCCATGGCTACCTTCCTGCAATCCGATGAGGAACCAGCGGTTATTGAATTGCTTGATATGGTAAGGATGGAGGATGGCAGTTCTTTCATTGCCAGCGAAAGTGCGATAGAGCAAATTCAAAGGCTGATGATTCAATGCGGACTCTATCAGTTCGCCCAAGAATTCTGTTCCCTTCAGCAGATCATTGTGGTCAAATGACACGATATTCTCTGTATTGGGCTTGACACCAAAACGGAATTCGAGATTTGAGATAACATCTTCCAACCATGCGTTACTCGGCACACCACGGAAACGACTTAGTATGTCGATAGTGGAGCGAAGAGACTTTATTTCTTCGGCTGTCAACTCATTATTAAAGATGGAGAAGCTTGGGTCAGAATAACGGTAGTAACTTTTCCTTCCATCAAAGGGATATGTTTCGATAGGGGCATTGTAGGTGACTCTATCTCTCATGTATTTGATGTCTTCACGTATCTGACGGATGCTGACCTGCGAGCCATAGAGATCCATGAGGGACTCATTGACCGTGTCAAGGAGGTCCTCAATACTATAGGTTCTATGAAAATCGCTAAAGCATCTGTCCAGAATCCGGTAGCGAAGTTGCGCATTCTTGTTTGTTGGCATAGAGTCTTTTCTTAATTTTGTTTATTTATCTGTTTGATGGCAATAGCATGGAGATTATTTCTCCCTGTTTTTTTGCCTTCTTGTTCTATTTAAATGCAAAAATAATGTTTTTTCTTCGAAAAAAGGACAAATTTCACAAAAATAACATATCTAGAGCCAGTAAATAGACGATTTTGCTGTGTAATTGTAAGCGGCTCCGCATTTATACCTTGCCCATTATCGTAAAAGTTCTTACCTTTGCACCATAATTTTAAAAGCAACGAAATTATGAGAGCAACAGAACGTTATGAGAGGGCATGGAATGCCTTCCAGATTCATTTGAATCATAATCCAAAAGCCAGTTTGATTCCTTTTTTAAAGGAACGGCATGTAAACCATCGCTCGATGCATAGATGGATGTCAGAGAAAGGTTATTCTGTTAGGTTAGCCAAACAGCAGATTCGTCTGCTTCAGGCCGAAGCCCGTAAGGAATGTTCCGAGGCAATAGCCAAGGACACTGGGATGATGTTCCTTCCCATGGAAATGCCATCCGATTCCGTCTGTCCAGAGAACTATCTCTCAAAGAACCGCCAGCAGGTAAAAATGCTCAAATGGGATGGCGACGGTTTCCTGCTGTACCAGAAGCGACTGGAGCGAGGAACCTTTGAATTACCATTCTTTGATCCCCAAAGCAAACAATGCAAAATGCCTTACAAGACGCTATCTGCCATCATGAGCGGAATTTGCCTAAAAAGCATGAAATATAGAAAGAGGCTTAACTTATAGCTTTGCTATGCTGCATTTAACGTATTGTATATCAGCAAGATAATAAAAATAAATATCTAAAAACACTTGCATATCTCGATATTTTTTCGTACCTTTGCACTATGAAAAAGGACGAAATTATAGAACTTTTAAAGGAGCAACTAAGAGTTGCTAATGATACAGTGAGTTCGCTGACTGCACAGGTCAACGAACTCATTGAACGTATAAAGTCATTAGAAGAACTACT